>DATFTK010000092.1:0-2603 GCA_035262005.1 Gaiellaceae bacterium
AAGGGCCATCCGGTATTAATCCGGGTTTCCCCGGGCTATCCCAGTACCGAGGGTTGATTACCCACGTGTTACTCACCCGTTCGCCGCTGTCCCCAGACCCGAAGGTCTGGTTCTCGCTCGACTTGCATGTGTTAAGCGCGCCGCCAGCGTTCGTCCTGAGCCAGGATCAAACTCTCCGTGAAGAATGATTGCCGGCTGCAAGAGCCGGCGATCTTTTCACTTTGAGCTTGTGCTCAAAGTCCGTCCCCGAAGGGACGTGACAGGTTGTTCGTAGCCTCGTCGGCATCCGAGGACGCCGTCGAGGTCTCGACGTAAACGCACGCTGCTGAGTTTTCAAAGACCGGCGCTGCTTGGCGACGTAAAAAAGCCTCTGACTCACACCAGAGGCCCAGGGAAGCTCGGAACTTGCGACGTATCCGATTGCGTCCGAAGGGCGCTCCAGTGTCGAGGTACAGGGACTTCGCTCCGCCACCCTATCGGGCAGCCGGGGAATGATAGCAACCCTCAGGCTCGCGTCAAGCGCATGAAATGGCGTCTTCCGGCCTGGAGAACGGCCCCGTCCGCCTCGGCCAGCGCAAGGTCGTAGCCCTCGACCGGATGGCCGTCGAGCTTCACGCCGCCCTGGTCGATCACCCGGCGCCAGTGGCTCGAGGACTGGCCAAGCTCCTGGGCAAGGAAGACGGGCAGGTGGATCTCCGGCTCGGCCACCCGCACCTCGGGTACCTCCTCCGGAGCCTCGTGCTTCCGCACGACCCGCGTGAAGTGCTCCTCGCCTAGGCGCGCACCCTCATCCCCGTGCCAGCGCGCCACGATCCGTCTCGCGAGCTCGAGCTTCCAGGCCATCGGGTCGTCCGGATGGGGCCCGTCGTCGACGAGCAACTCCCACCACTGCGGCAACGCGGAGTCGGGGATCGACATCGTCTTGCCGAACATCTCCTCCGCCGGCTCGTTGATCCCGATGTAGTTGCCGCGCGACTTCGACATCTTCTCCTCCCCGTCGACGCCGACGAGCAGCGGGTAGGTCACGACGAGCTGCGGCTCGAGACCGTAGTCGGCCATGACGTCGCGACCGGCGAGCAGGTTGTAGAGCTGGTCGGTGCCGCCGATCTCGATGTCCGCCTCGATCGCGACGGAGTCGTACGCCTGCATCAGCGGGTAGAGCAGCTCCGAGATCGAGATCGGCTCGTGGCCGGCGAAGCGCTTCGCGAAGTCGTCGCGCTCGAGGATGCGCGCGACGGTGATCGTGCGGGCCAGGCGCACGACCTCGGCGTAGGAGAGCTTGCCGAGCCATTCGCCGTTGAAACGGACCTCTGTTCGCTCGCGGTCGAGCACACGGAACGCCTGCTCCGCGAACTCCTGTGCGTTGGCGTCGAGCACTTCGTCGGGCAGCACGGGGCGTTCTTCGGAACGGCCCGACGGATCGCCGATACGCGCGGTGTAGTCGCCGACGATGAGCACGATCGTGTGCCCGGCGCGCTGAAACTCCGCGAGCCTGTCGAGGACGAAGGCGAACCCCAGATGAATGTCCGGCGCGGTCGGGTCGATCCCGAGCTTGACGCGCAGGGGTCGGCCGAGCTTCTGCTTGCGCTCGAGTTCGCCCTCCGGCAAGACGTCGACCGCATGTCGCGTGAGGTCAGCGGGCAACGTGCTCGAAGTTCTCGATCGCGACAGGCTCGAAGTCGTCCGCCGGCTCGAACCCGAAGATCTGCGCCAGGAACGAGTAGTGCGCCTCGAGCGCGCGCTTCGCGTTCTCCGACTTGCGGAAGCCGTGGCCCTCCCCTGCGAACGCGATGTAGGCGTGCGGCACGCCGCGCTGCTCGAGCGCGTCGACGATCACCTCCGCCTGCGCCGGTGGCACGACCTTGTCGTCGAGCCCCTGCAGCAAGAGCAGCGGGCTCGAGATCGAATCCGCGTGGTAGACCGGCGAGCGTTCGCGATAGAGATCGATCTCGTCCGGCCACTTGCCGACGAGGTACTCGTCGTAGTGCGACTCGAACTTGTGCGTGTCCTCGTGGAACGTGACGAGATCGGCGACGCCGAACTGCGACGTGCCCGCGGTGAACTCGTCGCGCCGGGCCAGCGCAAGCAGCGTCGTGTATCCGCCGGCGCTCCCGCCGGTGATCTCGATCCGCGCGGGGTCGGCAGCCCCGCGCTCCGCGAGGTAGCGCGCCGCGGCGGCACTGTCCTCGACGTCGACGACCCCCCAGCGCCCGCGCAGGCGGTCGCGGTACTCGCGTCCGTACCCGGTGCTGCCGCCGTAGTTGAGGTCGACGACCGCGATGCCGCGGGTCGTGAAGAACTGCACCGACAGCTGCAGGATCGGCGGCACGTGCGCGGTCGGACCGCCGTGCACGTACACGATCAGCGGCGGCAGCTCGTCCGGCGGGCCGCTGAACTCCGGGTTCTTGGGCGGATAGAAGAAGCCGTGGGACGTCAGACCGTCCGTGCCGGGGAAAGAGACCGCGACGGGGACGGACACGTACGACTCGTCCAGGTCCAGGTCGGACGAGCGCCGAACGACGTTTCGCTCGCCGGAGTCGACGTCCAACTCGACGATCAGGGCCGGCTCGGTCGGCGACTCGGCCGGAAAGTACAGCTTCCCA
>DATFTK010000093.1:0-8001 GCA_035262005.1 Gaiellaceae bacterium
CGCGCGACGATGATCCACGACCTCGGCCCGCTCCACTTTCCCGAGCGCCTGCATCCGCGTACCGTGCGCATGCATACGACGAACGCGCACGAGGCCGAGCGTTGCGACGTGGTCATCGTGAACTCGGAGTACACGGCGCACGATGTGGAGGAGCGGCTCGGCATCCCGAACAACCGGGTTCGGGTCGCCTATCCGGGTGTGTCGCCGACCTTCACGCCGGATGGTCCGAACGCCTTCCAGGACCCGTTCGTCTTCAGCACTGCGACGGACAGCTGGCGCAAGAACCTGGGCAACCTCCGACTCGCGTGCGAGCTGCTCGAGGAGAAGTGGCAGCTGATCAACCCCGAGGACGACGGCCAGCTCAGCGAGGAGAGCATCGCCGGCCTGTACCGAGGCGCGACCGTGTTCGTGTACCCGTCACGGTTCGAAGGTTTCGGAATTCCGGTGATCGAGGCGATGGCGTCGGGAACGCCCTGCGTCGTCTCGAACCATCCGTCGCTCGACGAGGCGAGCGGCGAGGCCGCTGTTCGGGTCGATCCCGAGAGCCCCGAGGCGATCGCCGCCGGGATCCGCGAGGCCTATGCACGCCGCGACGACCTGGTCCCGCTGGGGCTCGAGCACGCTCGCCGCTTCACGTGGCGCGAGACGGGACGCGCACATCTCCAGAGTTACGCTGACGCGCTGTCATGAACATTGCGATCGACACCTCACCGCTGCTGCAAACCCGTGCCGGCACCGCGCGCTACCTGAAGGCGCTGCTCCGCGAGCTGCGGCGGCGTGCCGACCTCGAGGTCGAGACGGTCTCGTTCGGTCGCGCCGACCGCCTCTCGACGCTCGCGCGTGATGCGCTGTGGTACCCGTTCGTGCTCGGGCGAACGCGCGGCGCAGACGTTCTTCACTGTCCGACGTACCGCGGCCCGCTGCGCTCGGCGCTGCCCCTCGTCGTGACGGTTCACGATCTCGCGGTTTTCCGTCACCCCGAAGCGTTCAACCGCTGGACGCGCATGTACAGCCCCCGCGTCGTCCCGCGCGTGCTCGGGGCAGCACGGCGCATCATCGTCGTCTCCGAGTTCACCCGGCGCGAGCTGGTCGAGCTCCTCCGTGTCCCCGACGAGAGAATTCGAGTCGTGCCGAACGGCGTCGACGACGAGTTCACGCCGAACGGCCCTGCGGCCGACGGCGAGTACGTCCTCGCCGTCGGCACACTCGAGCCCCGTAAGAACCTGCCGCGTCTCGTCGAGGCGGCGCGACGGAACCAGCTCGAGCTGCGCGTCGTCGGCGCGCGGGGCTGGGGGAACGTCGAGGTCGGCGGCAACGGCGTCCGCTGGCTCGGGGAGCTCACGGATGCCGAGCTGGCGCGTCAATATCGAGGGGCGCTCTGCGTCGCGTATCCGTCGCTCTACGAGGGGTTCGGCATCCCGGTGCTCGAGGCGATGGCGTGTGGCACTCCTGTGGTGACGTCCCGCGCGACGGCGATGGAGGAGGTGGCGGACGGCGCCGCCGTGCTCGTCGATCCGAATGATCCTGCGGAGCTGGCCGCGGGGATCGAGCGTGCCGCGGCGCAGCGGGCGGAGCTCGTCTCGCGCGGCCTCGAGCGTGCGCGCGCCTTTCGCTGGGATGCGATCGCGGACGCGACCGTCGGCGTCTACCGCGAGGCGGCGGCGTGATCCTGGTGGACGCCGACGTGCTCGGGCGCAATCGCACCGGCGACGAGACCTACGTCCGCGAGCTCCTGCGGGCGCTGCCCGAGGTCGCCCACGACCTCCGCTTCGCCGCGCTGACACGCGATCCGTCGGTCGTCCCCGACGGGATCGAGCCGATCGTCCTGCAGGCCCGCACACAGGAGCTGCGCATGGCGGTCGGCGTTCCGCGGCTGCTCGCACGCCTCCAACCGCGGCTCGCGCACTTCGTGCACTCGCTGCCGCTCCGGTGTCCGGTCCCAGCCGTGCTCACGGTGCAAGACCTCTCGTGGGAACGCGATCCGAGTGTCTTCGGCCGCTGGGACCTCGTGACGTTCAAGGTGTTCGTGCGGCGGTCCGTGAAGCGCGCACGGCACGTCTTCGCGATCTCGGAGCGGACGAAGCGGGACCTCGTGGAGCTGTACCGCACGCCGCCCGACAAGATCACCGTGACACCGCTGGCGCCCGACCCAGAGTTCCGTCCCGCAGACGAGCACGACTCCTACCTTCTGTTCGTGAGCGCGATCGAGCCGCGCAAGCAGCCGCTCGCCGCGATCGACGCGGCCAATGCGGTCGGACGCAAACTCGTGGTCGTCGGGCCGCCCAAGGACGAGGCGCTCGCTGCGGAACTGCGCCGCCGCGGTGCCGAAGTGCGTGGGTATGTCCCCAAGGGCGAGCTCGTGCGGCTCTATCAGTCGGCGGCGGCACTGCTCTTCCCCTCCCGTTACGAGGGCTTCGGGCTCCCCGTCGTCGAGGCGATGGCGTGCGGCACGCCTGTCGTCGCCGCACCCGAGCCCGCGCTGCAAGAGGTCGCGGGCGACGCGGCCGTCTTCGCCGACGACCTTGCAGACGGTGTGCGCCGGGCGCTCGCGGAGCGTGAGCGGCTGTCGGCGGCAGGTCTCCAGCGTGCGAAGGCGTTCTCCTGGCAAGAGACGGCACGCCTCACGGCCGACGTCTACCGCAGCATCCTGGCGGCATGAAAGTCTCCGGCGTCTTCGTCGTCACCGGTGCGGGGGAGGCTGCACTGCTCCGCGACTCGCTTCCCGCCCTGCACGCGCAGGTGGACGAGCTCGTCGTCGTCGCGAACGGTCCGCGTAGTCGTCCCGAGTCGCTGCCGGCGGACGTCCGCGTCGTCGAGAACGACCGTCCCCACGGGTTCTCCGCCAACGTCAACAAGGGCATCGACGCAACGACCGGCGAGTACGTCGTCATCTCGAACCCGGACGCGGTCCCGGAGCCGGTTTGCGTCGCAGCCCTCGTCGAGCTCGCGGACAATCATCCCCGCTGCGGCATCGCCGGCCCGAAGATGCTGAACCCCGACGGGACGCTGCAGGCGTCGCGTCGCAGCTTCCCGACGATCGGCGGGACGATCGTCCGCCGCACGCCGCTGCGCACGCTCTTCCCGCCGCTGCGCTGGCAGAAGCGGCACTATCTGCTCGACGCGCCGACGGACGAGCCGCTCCAGGTCGACACGATGCTCGGCGCATTCTTGCTCATGCGGCGCACGATGCTCGAGCAGCTCGGCGGCTGGGACGCCGGCTACAAGCTGTATGTCGAGGACATCGATCTGAGCTACCGCGCGATGAAGGCAGGCTGGGAGCGGTGGTGGGTGCCGAGCGCCGTCGTCAGGCACGAGTACCAGGCCGTCATCGACAAGCACTTCTTGACGCGGCGCAACCTGTGGCACATGCACGCGATGCTGCGCTTCCTGCGCAAGCATCCCGAGCGACTGTTCGCGCTGCGGTGAGCTGGACCGACACCGCGTACGCCGATCCGCACGCGTATCTCGCGCACCGGGCAGAGCTGATCCTTGCGCTCGGGCCGCGGCTCGAGCCGGGCGACACGCTTCTGGACCTCGCGTGCGGCGACGGCGGCCTCGCCGAGTATCTGCCCGGGCTGGTGTATCGCGGCGTCGACTCGAGCCCGGAGCAGGTCGAGGCGGCCCATCGGCGCGGCCGCGACGTCGTCCTCGCCGACCTCAACGAGTACGAACCGCCCGAGCCCGTCGCGGCGACGACCTGCTTTCGCGCGATCTACTACGCGCGAGATCGGCCGGCGTTGTTCCGACGGATCGCCGGCTACACGACGAAGAAGCTCGTCTTCGACCTGAACCCCCGGCAATACCGCGTCGAAGATGTCCGCGCCGATCTGCGGACCGCCGGCTTCGACGAGCTCGAGCTGCGCCCATTCTTCTCGCCCCAGCGCTTCTCGCTGCCCCGTTTTGCGGAGTCCGCCCTGCATGCATTGGAGCCGACGCCGGCGGCGCGCCTACTCCTCCGCTTTCGCTTCAGCTATGTCTGCGCGGCAAGTCGACCGTCATCAGAACGACCGGCACCGCAGCGACAAGAGGGGGCAACACACCGGAGGCACTGCTTGTCAAAATAGGGCGCGCGCATCGTGTCCTTTCCCGATGACCCCACCTTTGACGAGTTCGTCGTCCTCTTGCGCCAACGTCTCGGGGACGCTGACGCCGTGCTGCCCTCCGAGCTTCACAGCTTCAAGCAACTCATGGAGGACCTGTCTCCCGTGATCCCCGAAACGTGGTACCGCGACGCGTACAACGAGCTCGACGTGCAGGGGCACCTGGATCGCAACTCGTCGCTCGGAGACGGCGGCGACGCGTTCGCGCAACTGTCGCCCGACGGACGGCTCTACTGGCACACGAATCGTTGGCCGAGACCTAGGGGGTGACATCGGCCAGCTGCTCATTCAGCTACGTCTGCGTGGCAAGTAGACGTACGTGATCTTCGCGCCGAGGTCGCGGTTGTCGCCGTTGGTGGGGTCGAGCTCGTGCGGCCGGAACGTCGGCGCGACGTGCACCTCGACCCGGAAGTGCGGTCCCGGGACGGGCAGCACGAGACGCTTCACGCCGTTCGCGTGCAGGTCGAACCGCTTGACCGTCGTCGGCGCCCCGACGTGCGGCTGGTTGTCGTCACCGATCACGATCGGCCCGAGTCTGACCGTGACGTGCCCGACGACGTCGGGCCCACCCCACGGGCGCGCGACGACGACGCGCAGCCGCCCTCCGCTCTCGCCGCTCGAGAACCGCGTGTAGGCGCTGTCGGCTCCCGACCACCCGTCCGCGTACTGGCCGGTCACGAAGTCCCGGAGCCGGAGGGGCGGTGCAACCTTCACGAGGCGCCAGCGCTGCAGCGCGCCGCCCGCGACGTGCTCGTGCGTCGCCACTGTCTGCCCGACGATATGCATGCCGCGCTCCTCGACGACGTACGGGTAGTGCGGATCGTGAGAGAGCGCGCCGTCCGGCAGCTTCGGGTCTGGAGTCAGCGTCGGCCCCGGGCCGGGCGCCGTCCCGTCGAGGCTCCAGACGCGACCGATCAGCGAGTGCGGGTTCCAGAACTCGAGCAGCCACTCGCCGTTCGGGTCGGACATCTGCTGGCCGATGTAGAGCGTCGGCTTGCCGCCGGTGGTGTCGTCGACCCACGTGAACGGCTTGCGGATGTTGTCGACGAAGCGATCCGATGCGCGGTTCGACGCCGACGCAAATGCAAGCGCACCGGTGAGGTTCCAGGCGACGATCGCCGCCGCGAGCGCCACCGCGACCCACCTCGTGCTGCGCACGACCAGCAGCGCGACCGACAGGGCGAGGATCGCGAGCAGCCCGATCCTCGCGCCCGTGTGGTCGAGGTTCAGGTACCGGTTGGCCTGCTGCAGGATGGCCAGCCCCGGGGCGTTGTAGGAGATGTCCTGGGTGTTCTCGTACGGCGTCGTCAGCAGCAGGTAGAGGACGAATGCCGCGGAGGCGAGGACCGCGATCGGGTTGAAGTTCCGACGCTCGAACCAGAGCGCCGTTCCGGCGAACAGGAGTGGCGCCAGGTAGATCAGGTTCCGTTCGTAGGTGTAGCTCCCGAAGACCGTCGAGACGTACGTCGACTTGACCGCCGTGTAGATGCCGAACGAGATCACCGCCGCCAGCAGAACGCTGCGGAAGACCGTCAGGGCGCGCTCCGGACGCTCTCCTCTGCCGGGCCAGAGCGACGCGAGCCCCGCGATCATCGGAAACACCCCGAGCCCGATCGCGAGCGCGCCGGCGGCGTCGAAGCCGTAGTCGAAGATCCGCCGCTTGTAGTGGTCGGTCGAGATCAGCCACTCGAACGAGGCCTTGCCGAGGAAGGCGCTCACCGTCACGCCCGCACCGAGCAGCAGCACGACGAAGCCGACCCAGTCCCAGGTCGTCCACGTTGCGCGCCAGCGACGGACGCGGTCCGTGCGCCAGGCGAGGAAGAGCAGGCTGAAGGCGACCACCGCCCAGAGCACGACCAGTTCGCCGCGGACGAACGGCGCCACGATCAGCGCCGCGACCGTCCCCACGATCCACCACCGGCTTGGTCGAATGAGCGTCCGTAGCAGTAGGAAGATGCAGAGCGTCGAGTACGGATACGCGAGCGGCTCCTGCACGATCATCGCGGAGTACGCCATCGCCGGGATGACGGCCGACGCGGCGGCGACGAACAGCGACGCCGTCTTGCCGACGACCAGGCGCGCAAGCGCATAGGCCGGGAACGCCGTCGCGGTCATGACCAACACGGCCAGGTACTTGACCGTCGCGTAGGCGGTGTGCACGTCGTGGATGCGCCACGCGGGCGCCATCACGTAGGTCCAGAGCGTGTCGAACGAGTGCGGGTCGCCCCGGCGCGCGGCGTGTCCGGTCGCGGCGATCGCGCGCGACAGCTGCGTCAGCTCCAGCTCGTCGCCGAAGAGCCACGGCGTCTGATGCGCCCAGGCCTCCACCGCGTACAGGATCGAGAGCCAGAGGAAGATGCTCAGCAGCGGGACTGCTGCGAGCAGCCGATCGGCGAACGTGCGCCCGATCGGCGTGGAACGGGCGCTCGCGACGCTCACCTCGTCCTCAGTCGGCGCTCGCGCCGAGCACGACGCGCGGATCCAGGTCGGTCTCCCGCCTCACGAACCGGCACGGCACTTCGGCCAGCGCGCACGCATCGATGACGAGCCCGAGCCGCTCGTGCGAGGCATCGGGGATCGTCACGAGCACCGTGTCGGGCTGCACCTTGGCCAGCACGCCCTCGACCTCGAGCAACCCACCCAGCACGGGCACGCCTTGCAGGCGCCGCCGCGCGAGCCGCGGGTCGTCGTCGACGAAGCCGACGACCTGCTCGCCGGCGGTCTCGCGGAGTTCGCGCAGCAGGCTGCGGCCGCCGCGCCCGGCGCCGACGATGAGCGTCCGTCGCCGCTCGCCGCGGCCGGTGAAGGTGGAAACGGCCCGTACGAAGCCGCGCTCCCAGAAGCGCGACGCGCCGATGACGACGATGCACACGAGCGCGTCGATCACGAAGATGCTGCGTGGGAACGAGCCCCAGACCTGCGTTGCGTCGAGGATCAGGTACGCGACGAGCTCGGAGACGACGACCGCGCCGACGATCGCGGCGGCGTCGCGTGCGCCGGCGTAACGCCAGACGCCCCGATAGAGCCCGAATGGGATGAATGCGAGGTAGCGCGCCGCGAGCAGCACCGCCAGCGAGACCTGGAAGATGTGTCGGTCGTATGGCGTGCCGCTGCCCTGCAGGCGCAGGTAGTACGCGAACGCGAACGACGCCGAGATGAGCGCGAAGTCGACGAGCGACTCGACGAGGCGCCGCGGGTTCGCGACGAACGTGCGGAACCAGCTGCGCTCCTCGAGCACCCCCGGTGACCGCTCGACGTCGGAGAGGACGCTGGCGAACTGCACGAGCAGCGCGAACGTCAGCAGCACGCCGATCAGCGTCACCCATGGGTCGTCGAGGACGGCGTAGAACAGGCTCGTCGCACCGAGCGCTGCGGAGATGACCGCGAGCAGGACGACGGCGCGCTTCTCGGACAGACCGTGATACACGAGCCGGTGCGAGGTGTGATCACGCCCGCCCTGGTAGACGGGCCGGCCGTCGAGCAGGCGCACGACGGTGACGAGGGTCGTGTCGAGGATCGGCACCGCGAGCACGAGCACGGGGAGCAACAGGGTCGCGACCGTCGTTCCCGCGACCTTCCAGCTCGCCGTCAGGCCGAGCGCCGCGAGCGCGAATCCCAGCACCTGGCTCCCCGAGTCGCCCATGAAGACGGCCGCCGAGCGCTTCGGCCGCAGGTTGAACGGCAGGAACCCGGCGCAGGCACCGGCGATCGCGAGTGACAAGGCGAGGACGGCGTCGTTGTGATGGACGGTGAGCGCGTCGACCGCGAAGAAGAGGGCGGCGATGCCCGCGAGCGTCGCTGCGAGCCCATCCATGTTGTCGAGCAGGTTGAACGCGTTCGTGAGACCGACGAGCCAGACGAGCGCGACGACGCCTGCGAGCAAGTCATTGGAGATCAGGCC
>DATFTK010000094.1:0-49664 GCA_035262005.1 Gaiellaceae bacterium
ACTTCGGGCTGGGCCGGCTCGACGAAGTCGGACTGCAGACCGTCGTGTACGTGAACACGGATCGGGTGTGCGCGAAGGAGCTCGTCCTCTTCCCGCGCCAGCATTGCCCCGAGCACCGGCACCCGCCGGTGGCGAGCGACCCGGGCAAGGAGGAAACGTTCCGCGTGCGTCGCGGGCGTGTCCACCTGCACGTCGAGAACACCGGAGACATCGTGCTCGGGCCGGGCGAGCAGTACACGATCCCGCCGAACACGCTGCACTCGTTCGAGGCCGGCGACGACGGCGCGATCGTCTCGGAGTTCTCGACGACGAGCCGCGACGCGCTCGACGTCTTCACCGATCCGCGAATCGTCCGTTAGCGGGCCACGACGGAGTTGCGCAGCACGCCGATGCGCTCGACCTCGCACTCCACGACGTCCCCGACGTGGAGCGCACGCCGCGGATCCATGAAGTAGCCGCATCCCCAGGGCGTACCGGTCAACAGCAGGTCGCCCGGCTCCAGCGTGAAGCTGCGCGAGCAGAACGCGAGCAGCTCCGTGACGCCGAAGAGCATCTCCGCGGTCGACGAGTCCTGCATCACCTCGCCGTTCACCCGAGTGCGAAGCGCGAGCGCCTGAGGGTCGGCGATCTCCTCCGCAGTCACGATGACGGGACCTACCGGGCAAAACGTGTCGAAGCTCTTGCCGCGCGTCCATTGACTCTCCGAGAACTGAACGTCCCGCGCGGAGACGTCGTTGCAGACCGTGTAGCCGAACACGTAGTCGAGCGCCGCGTCGGCGGGAACGGCACGCATGCGCCGCCCGACGACGACCCCGAGCTCGACCTCCCAGTCGACCTCGCTCGTGAGCTCGGCGTCGACGACGATCGGCTCACCAGGGCCGATGACGCTGGAGGGAAACTTCGCGAAGACGAGCGGCTGAGGTGGTCGCGGCAGGTTCGACTCGCGGATGTGGTCGAGGTAGTTGAGTCCGATCGCGACGATCTTCCCGGGCTGGAACGGTGCCGCCAGCTCATCCGCAGCCGGATCGCCGACGCCGAGATGGTGTGGGTCGACGCCTGCGCGCACGAGCGAGAGGAGATCGCCCTCGAAGTCGAGGCGCCGAAGGTCGCCGTCCACATCGACCGCGAGCTTCGGCCCGTCCGACTCCTGGACGGTCGCAATCCGCACGGAGCGATCCTGTCACGTGGAGTACAGTCGGCGGCGTGACGGAAGCGCCGGTCGACGCAGCTCGCCGACGGGCCCGCGCCGGGCTGCTCGACCGCGCCGATCGTGCACCTGCACGCGCGCACTTCCAAGCGATGGGCATCGACCCGGCGCGGCTCGGCGGGCCGATCATCGGCGTTGCATCGACCTGGACGGGGACGATGCCCTGCAACCTCAACCAGCGCGAGCTCGCCGATCGTGTCGGCGAGGGCGTCTCCGCCGCGAACGGCCTCGCACTCGGTTTCAACACGATCGCGGTCTCCGACAACCAATCGCAGGGAACGCCGGGAATGCGCGCGTCACTCATCTCACGCGAGGTGATCGCGGATTCGATCGAGCTGATGGTCCATGCGCACGACTTCGACGGGCTCGTCTGTCTCGTCGGGTGCGACAAGACCGTCCCCGCGGCGCTGATGGCGCTCGCACGCGTGGACAAGCCTGCGGTGCTCGTCTACAACGGCCCGATGCGCGCCGGCCGTTGGCGCGAGCGCGAAGTGACGATCCAGGACGTGTGGGAGGCGGTCGGGGCCGAGGAGCGCGGACTGATGTCGCGCGACGACCTCGACGAACTGGAACGCGCTGCCTGCCCCGGCATCGGCACGTGTGCCGGCCACTTCACAGCGAATACGATGGCCGTGGCGATCGACTGCCTGGGAATCGCATGCGTCGGGGACGCGCTCGTGCCGGCGGACGAGCAGGAGCTGAGGGGCGAGGCCGCTGCTCGCGCCGGCGCGCTCGCGGTGCGGCTCGTGGAGCAAGGGGTGACCGCGCGCCGCTTCCTCGATCGGCGTTCGCTCCTGAACGCCATGGCCGGCATCGCCGCCACCGGGGGCTCGACGAACGGCGTGCTCCATCTGCTTGCGATTGCCCGTGAGGCGGATGTACCACTGACACTGGAAGAACTGACGGCCGTCGCGGGCCGAACGCCGGTGATCGCCGATCTCGCACCCTCGGGTCGCTGGATGGCGGAGGACTTCCACCGTGCCGGCGGCACGCGCGCGGTCATCCGTGAGCTCGCACGCGGCGGGCACATCGACGGGAACGCGCCGACCGTCGACGGCCGGACACTCGCGGAGGTGACAGACGACGCACCGAACCCGGACGGTGAAGTCGTCTACACGCTCGAGCGGCCGTTCAAGCCGACCGGCGCGCTGCACGCGCTCCGCGGCAATCTTGCGCCGGAGGGCTCTCTCGTCAAGGTGTCGGCGACGAGTCGCCGCAGCCATCGCGGCCCTGCGCGCGTCTTCGACAGCGAGGAGGCGTGCTGCGACGGCGTGCGCGCCGGGCGCGTCGCAGCCGGGGACGTGCTCGTCGTGCGCTACGAGGGCCCCGCCGGCGGGCCGGGGATGCGCGAGATGCTGAGCGTCACGTCCTCGGTGGTCGGCGCCGGGCTCGGGGAGTCGGTCGTGCTCGTCACCGACGGTCGCTTCTCCGGGGCGACTCGCGGGCTGATGGTCGGGCATGTCGCGCCGGAGGCGGCGCGCGGAGGACCACTTGCGGTTGTGCGAGACGGCGACGTCATCGCGGTGGACGTGGATGCGGGCACTCTCGTCGTCGAGATCGACGACGCCGAGCTGGCCGAGCGTCTCGCCCGCTGGCAGCCTCGTACGCCGGGTTACGACCGCGGCGTGTTCGCGCGCTACGGAGCGCTCGTGTCGTCCGCCTCCGAGGGCGCCGTTCTCGTCACGCCGGCCGGATGACGCGCTTCGCAGGCAAGCGCGCTCTGGTCACGGGCGCCGGCTCCGGCATCGGCGCAGCAGTCGCACGCCTGTTCGAATCGGAGAACGCCGAGGTAGTCGCCGCGGACCTCACCGGAACCGACGTCCACCTGGACGTGCGCGACGAAGAGCAGGTGGCTGCCGTCGTGCACGATGTCGACGTCCTCGTCAACGTCGCCGGCGTCGGCTCGACCACCACCGCGCCCGAGACGCCGCTCGACGTCTGGGAGGACGTCTTCGCCGTGAACGCCCGCGGGACGTTCCTCTGTTGCAAGCACGCGATCCCGTCGATGATCACGCGCGGCGGCGGGTCGATCGTGAATATCGCGTCGGTCGCGGCGATCGTCGGCCTGCGTAACCGGGCTGCCTACTGCGCGTCGAAAGGCGCGGTTGTCTCGTTGACGCGTGCGCTGGCGGTGGATCACGTGAACGACGGCGTCCGCGTCAATGCCGTGTGCCCGGGAACGGTCGACACACCCTGGGTGCGCCGCCTCGTCGGAGAGGTGGGCGAGTCGCTCGACGAGCTGACCGCGCGGCAGCCGCTCGGCCGGCTGGGGACTGCCGAGGAGATCGCGGAGGCGGTGGCCTATCTTGCCTCCGACGCGGCGAGCTTCGTGACGGGCAGCGTGCTCGTGATCGACGGCGGGCTCTCGGCGGCCTAGCGTGCTGGCGCTCGTCGCCGAGCCGGGGCATGCGCACACGACGCGTGTCCAAGACGTTCCGTTCAGCGGTGCACGCGAGGATGAAGTCCTCGTCCGTACGCTCGAAGTCGGCGTGTGCGGCACCGACCGCGAGATCTCCGAGGGCCTGTTCGGCGTCGCACCCGAGGGCGAGCCGCTGCTCGTGCTCGGGCACGAAGCGCTGGCGGTCGTGGAGCGAAGCGGCTCCGGCTTCACGAGGGGCCAGCTCGTCACCGCAACCGTCCGCCGCTCGTGCGGCCATTGCCTCGCCTGCGCCGAAGACGAGCCAGACTCGTGTCTGACGGGCGACTACAGCGAGCGCGGCATCACTCGCCTGGACGGCTACGCCCGCGAGCTCGTGGCGGAGGATCCGTCGCAGCTCGTCGCGATTCCGAGCTCGCTCGGCCGCCTCGGCGTGCTCGCGGAGCCGGCGTCGATCTGCGAGCGGGCGCTCCGACACGCCCGGACGATCGGCGGCCGGCAACCGTGGCAGCTCGAGCGTGCGCTCGTCATCGGCGCAGGCGCGATCGGCCTCCTGACGACGTTTCTCCTGCGCCTGGCCGACGTGGAAGTGTGGACGGCGTCGCTGGAGCCCGAGAACGAGCTCGTGGAGCAGTCCGGCGCGGGCTACGTCTCGACAGCCGGCACGGAGCTCGCCGCGCTCGGCACGTTCGACCTCGTGGTCGACGCGGCCGGCGACGCGCACCTGATCGGGCAGGCGCTGGGCAGGCTCCGCCGCAGCGGAGTCGCGTGCATCCTCGGGATCGATCCCCGTGACCAGAAGGTCGAGATCGAGGGGAAGCTGCTGGGTGTCGACCTGATCCTGCAGAACCACGTGCTGTTCGGGAGCGTCAACGCGCAGCGCCGAGACTGGCTCGCCGCGGTCGCGGACCTCGACCGCGTGCGGGAACGATGGCCGGAAGCGCTGGCGCAGTTCGTCGACCTTCGGGTGCCGGTCGACAGATTCCGCGAAGCCTTCGAGCATCGCGGCGGCAAGGCGACCCTCGTCCTCTCGGAGGACTAGCTCAGACCGAGAAGCCTGCGGCCTCGAGCGCCTGCCGGGCGAGCGCTTCGTCGACCTCGCCCGGCAGCCCGCTCACGCCGACGGCGCCGACTCGTGTCTCGCCGTCGAACGCGGCGAGACCGCCGAGGAAGAACGTGAAGAACGGGTCGAAGCTCTCGCGCTCGACGGGATCGTCGCGCGCCTTCTCCGCGAGCTCTCTCGTGGAGCGTGCATCGCTTCGCGCGGCTGTGTACGCCTTCCGCTGCGCGTTCAGGCGCGTGTCCGCCGCTGCGCCGTCCATCGTTGCGGCCGCGACGAGCTCGCCGTGCGAATCCGCAACGAAGATGGAGACGGGGCCTGACGCCTCCCGGACGACGAACTCCACGATCGCCTGCGCGTCAGCGAGCTTCATTCAGCAGTGCGTAGCTGGACCCGAGTCTCGCGCCCGCGCGAGCGAGCTGCTCGTCGGAGGGCACATGCCAGTCGAACGAGTCCGCCAGTCGAACGATCATCGTGAAGAGAGCCGCAACGTGGATCGCATCGATGAGTGCATCCTCGCCGACACCGGCGGCAAGGACTGCTTCCGCGTCCTCCTTCCGGAGCTCGTCCGGTTGCAGCGTGAGCTTCTCCAGGAAGCCGAGCGTCGCGCGCAGGGACTCGTCGACGGGCGCCGTACGCCAGTCACGCCTCACCGCCTCCCAGACCTCTTCGCCGAGTGCGTACGACGCGACCGCGCCGTGTGAGGCCGTTCAGAACGGACACTGGCTGACGGACGAGACGAACGCGGCGAACAGCTCGCGCTCGCCCACGCTCCAGTCGGACGGGCCGTTCATCGCCAGCTCGAGCGTGTCGGAGAACGGACGCCCGAAGAGCTCGGGCCGGTAGTGCAGCGTCTTCAGGACGTCGGGCGGCTCCGTTCCCCGTTGAGCCCGGATGGCATCGAGGAGGACTGCCTCCCGGGGATCGTGCCCGTCCTCGAGGCAGCCCAACCTCATGGAAGCACCTCGAGGGCGGCCTCGAGCCGCTTCAGACCGGCGGCGACCGCGACGGAGACCGTCTGCTCGAAGATGACATCCTCCGAGCAGCCGGCGTCCTTCAGGGCCTGGACGTCCTGGTCGCTGACCTTGTACGCGTTGCTCCGCACCTTGTCGAGGTAGGGACCGAGCACCAACGGAGCCTCGCGGTCCGGTTGGGCGGCCTCGCGCAGCTGCTCGACGAGCGAGTCGTATCGGGTCGTAGGCCTGGCCAAGAGGGTGTAGTTCATCACAGTACGATTCCGCCGATGAGCGCGCCAGCGATTGCCGGCGGGCCGGTGCTGACGATCCGAGGAAGGCAATACCCGGTCCTGCTGCCCAAGTTCCGCGACCCGCGACTCCACCTCGCGGCGGTGATCATCACGTTGCAGGTCCTCGGGCAGACGGCATTCGGGTTCAACCTCTCGATCGGGCAGATCCTCGTCGCGATCGGTACGTGTGGCGTGCTCGAGATCGGCATCGCCTTCTTCCGCCAGCACGTGATCATGTGGCCGGCGAGCGCCCTGCTCACGGGGAACGGAGTCGCGTTCATCCTGCGCGTGCCGGGGACGCCGCACGGCGACTGGTGGAGCCTCCACGGCGCCTGGATCTTCGCGGCGACCGCGGCCGTCTCGCTGTTGTCGAAACACGTGATCCGCTGGCGCGGCCGCCACATCTTCAACCCCTCGAACTTCGGGCTCGTCCTCTGCTTCCTCGTGCTCGGCGAGAACCGCGCCGAGCCGCTCGACTTCTGGTGGGGCCCGATGTCCCCCTGGCTCGCGCTGGCGATCGCGCTCATCGTCCTCGGCGGCCTGACCATCCTGTCGCGGCTGCGACTCCTCGTCATCGCCGGAGGCTTCTGGCTCGCATTTGCAGCCGGGATCGCCGTGCTCGCCGCCAGCGGCCACTCGATGACCGCTCGCTGGCACCTCGGCCCGATCACTGGCTGGTCGTTCTGGTGGCTGCTCGTGACCTCGCCCGAGATCCTGATCTTCCTCTTCTTCATGATCACCGACCCGATGACGATCCCGAAGGGGCGCGTCGCGCGGGTCGTCTACGCCGTCAGCGTCGGTCTGCTCGCGACACTGCTGATCGCTCCGCAGACGACCGAGTACAAGACCAAGGTCGCCGTCCTCGGAGCCCTCGCCCTGGTCTGTGCGGCGCGACCGCTGCTCGAACGGCTCCTGCCGGCACCCGGCTCGGCCGAGGATCGCGCCTGGCCGTGGGCGCTCGAACACCTGCGACGCGGCTGGGTCTCGACCGCCGCGGTGGCTCTCGCAGCGGCCGCCTTCGTGGGACTCGTGGTGGTGGCGGGCATCCCGGCGCGGCCCGATGCAGCAACGGCGAGCGCTCTTCCCGGGAACGAGCCTCTGCCGAAGGTCGACGTCGTCGCGACGAACGGCGTCTCCTCGCGGGTGGATTCGGCCACCGCCGATCAGATTGCGCGGGACATCGTCCTTGACCTCCGCGCCAACGCGGAAGCGCTCCGGCTCCGCGACCCGCAGCGGGCGAGCGTCGGCGCCGGCGGCACGTGGCTGGTCGATCTCCGCCAGCAGATCGGGGCTGCAGCCGGCAGCTCGATCTCGGTGCCGACCTATCGAGTCTCGCGCGTCGACCTGACGCTCACGCACGGAGCGGGCCAGGGACCGCCCAGGATTCTCGCTTCGGTCAGCGGCACCCAGCAGGCGGCCGACTATCGCGGCCGCCCGCCGCAGCTCGAGCGTCGACACGCTCCGGTGTCGTTCGAGCAATCCCTCGAGGTGGCTCTTCAACAAGGTCACTACGTCATCGTCCGAGTCGGAGGGACGACGTCGACCGCGCCGGAGCCTGCACGGCGCGCGGTGGTCGTTCGCGCGACAGGACCGCTCGCCGACGTCCGGCTGCAGAACGTCGCCTCCCAGGTCGGCCTCGACTTCCGCCAGGGCGCGTTCCGCTTCGGCGTCTCCAGCGACGTGACCGCGATGATGGGAGGAGGCGTCTGCTGGCTCGACTACGACAACGACGGTTGGCTCGACCTGTTCGTCGTCAACTCGTACGCCACGACCGATCGCAGTCGCTGGGAGCAGGACGGCGGGCTCCCCCGCAGCGCGCTCTTCCACAACGTGAAGGGCTCGTTCGTGAATGTCAGCAAGCAGTCCGGCGCGGACCTTGCCGTTCGCGGAGAAGGCTGCGTCGCGGCGGACTTCAACGGGGACGGTTACACCGACCTCCTGGTCACGACGGCGACGGGCGACGAGCTCCTCTGGAACAACGGCGACGGGACGTTCACCGAAGGCGCGAAAGCCGCCGGGATCGACTCCTTCGGCTGGCATACGGGCGCGGCGGTCGCCGACGTCAACGGGGACGGCCGCCCGGATCTGTTCATCGCCGGCTATACCGACCTCAACTCCCCGGTGACGACCGCCGTCAGCGGCTTCCCGTCGAACTACGAAGGCGTTCGCGACCTGCTCTACCTCAACGAGGGAAACGACAAGCACGGACACGCGAAGTTCCGTGAAGTCGGTGTGCAGGCAGGAATCGAGGCGACGGACTTTCGCCACGGCCTCGGCGCGCTGTTCACGGACTACAACGGCGACGGGCGGCCGGACCTGTACGTCGCCAACGACGAAGACCCGAATCAGCTGTACGAGAACGTGCCTTGGCCGGGCGGCGCCGCAGCCGACCCGGCGGGCCTCGGCTTCCGCTTCGTGGAACGGGGCGCCGCCGAGGGAGTCGACGATCCGTACGCAGGGATGGGCATCGCCTCGGGTGACTACAACGGCGACGGCCGGCCTGACCTCTTCGTGACGAACTCCCGTCGAGAGCCGTACGCCCTCCTCCGACGCCGCACGGCGTCGAAAGGGCCGGCGTTTCGGGAGGCGCGCTCCGCACTGCGGTCCGCCTATGCCGGGTCGGCCGGCTGGGGCGCAGCCTGGGTCGACCTCGCGCTCAACGGCAGACCGGACCTCGTGCTCGCCAACGGTGACATCCCGATCACGAACCTGACGAAGGACGCCGGCCGAACCCGGGTCCTCTCCGACCTCTCGGCCGACGGCGCGTCGAGGCGGTTCGCGAACGTCGGCGTCGCCGGGCTCAGCGGAACCCCGCCCGTGAACGGCCGCGGCCTGGCGGCGGCGGACTACGACAACAACGGAACCGTCGACATCGCAGTCGGCTCGATCGGCGGTCGTCTCGTGCTGCTGCGAAATACGGGTGCGACCGGTCACTGGCTCGAGGTCAAGCCGGCGACCTTCTCACCGGGAGCGGTCGCGACCGTCGTCCTGCCCGACGGACGCAAACTGGTGCAGGAGCTGCACGCGGGAAGCAGCTACCTGTCCTCCGAGGATCCACGGCTCCACTTCGGCTTGGGCGACGCCACGCAGGCTCGGTCACTCGTCGTCCGCTTCCCCGGCGGAGGCGAACGGCGCTTCTCGGACGTCCGAGCCGACCAGCTAATCGTCGTCCAGCCGCCGGCCCGCCGGGCCGCGAAGGCCTCGCCGCCGCCGAGCTCCTACCTACAGTCCAACTGCACGCGATCCGGCCGCTCGGTTGCGCGCATCTGGGACGAGGCCGCGCTCGCCGTCGAGCCGGCGAACAACAGCCCCGCCGTGCAGGCCCGCAACCTGTTCCACCTCTCAGCGGCCATGTGGGACGCGTGGGACGCCTACGAGCCCAAGGGGACCGGCTACTTCGTCAAGGAGAAGCATCGGGCCGCCAACGTCCGGTCCGCCCAGGAGGCCGCGATCAGCTACGCGGCATACCGGCTGCTGCTCTGGCGCGCATCCTACGGAGCCGACGTGGCCCCGGCGTTCCACCGCCTGACCGCGACGCTGCGCTCACTCTGTTACCGACCCGACTTCGTCAGCACGAGCGGCAACTCGCCCGCGGAGCTGGGGAATCGCATCGCCGAAGCGGCAATCGCCTTCGGTCAGCGCGACGGCTCACTCGAGCGGGAGCACTACGTCGACTCGAGCTATGTGCCGGTGAACGAGCCGCTTGTCGTGTCCCAGCCCGGCACGACCATGCACGACGGGACGTTCTGGCAGCCGCTCGCCTTCGGCCAGATCGTCGTCAAGGGAGGCTTGCCCATCGCGGCCGAGGTCCAGTCGTTCGTCGGCTCACAGTGGGGCCACGTTCGCGGGTTTGCCCTTCGCGCGGCGAAGGACGGGTTGCCGATCGACCCGGGCGCGCCGCCCCTCGGAACTTCGAGCTCGGCGACGTACAAGCGAGCTGCGCTGAACGTGATCCGGCGGAGCTCGCGTCGCGGCGGAGCGTCGATCGCAGCGCGGTGGAACGGGCCCGAGGCGCCGCCTGCCATCTGGAACGCGATTGCGAATGGCCGCAAGCAGCGCGGCTCGAGTGCACAGCGCCTCGCCTCGGACGTGAGGCTCTACTTCGCACTCAACGGCGCCCTCCACGATGCCGCCGTCGCGACGTGGGGCGCGAAGCGCAAGTACCAGTCCGTTCGGCCGATATCGATGATCCGCGAGCTTGCGTTCCAGGGCCAGTCGAGCGACCGGCAGGAACCATCGTTCAACCCCGATGGGCTGCCGCTCGTGCCAGGGCTCGTCGAGGTGATCAGTAAGGCACGCCAGCCTGCACTCGCAGGGCATGTCGGCGACGTCGCGATTCGGACCGCACATGGCTGGACGCTCGGCACGCGCTGGTCGCCCCGCGCCGGCATCGTGACGCCGCCGTACCCGGGCTGGGTGTCGGACGGAAGCGCCTTCGGCCGCGCCGCCGCCACGATCCTCACCGCGGAGACCGGCAGACCTCGGTATCGGCGCATTGCCGACCAGGAAGGGATCTCCGGTGTCGACGCAGGGACGCAGACGGCCGCCGACGACGTCGCCGGCCGCAGGCTCGGCTCGCGGATCGGCAAGCAGGCCTGGGCGCTCGCGCAGCGCTACTTCGCGGGCACCGCGCGCTGAAAGATCAGCGGCCCGACCGTACCTGCAACCGGCGGGCGATCGTGTCGAGCGTGACGGCGAGCAAGAGGATCACGCCGGTGACGATGTAGATCGTCCCCGTCTTGTAACCCGCCGTGTCGAGCCCGTTCGAGACGGTGGCGATGACGAGCGCGCCGATGAGGGCGCTGCGGACTTCACCCCGACCGCCGAAGAGGCTCGTGCCGCCGATGACCGCTGCGGAGATCGCGTCGAGCAGCAGCGTCCCGCCGCCGACGTTCAGGTCGACAGAGTTCAACCGTGCGGCCAGGATCACGCCTCCGACCCCCGCCATTGCGCCGGAGATCATGAACACGATGATGCGGATGCGCGCGACGCTGATGCCGGCGCGGCGGGCCGCCTCGGCACTGCCGCCGACGGCGTAGACGTGGCGGCCGAACGGGGTCCGCTTGGCCAGGAAGGTCAATGCGATCAGGAAGATGACGACGAGGACGCCGGCCAGCGGCAGCCCGGACGGCACCGTGGCGTGGTTTGAAATCGCCACGGTGCCGAAGCAGGCGACCGCGACGCCGACCATCTTGGCGAGGATCAGCCAGGGCCTCTGAATCCTCACGCCCGCACGGCGCTTGCCGATCAGCCCGCCGAGCGTACCGAGGACGTAGAGACCCGTGACGATCGCCGCGATCAGCCAACCCGCCCTCGGACTGAAGTAGTAGTTGGCGAGATCGTTGATCAGGTTGTCCTGGATCACGATCACGCCTTTGACCTCGAGCACCTGCAGGATGACTCCCTGCCAGATCAAGAGCCCCGCGAGCGTGACGACGAACGACGGGACGCCGACATAGGCGACGACCGAGCCCTGCGCGGCGCCGATGCCTGCGCAGATGCCGATGGCGATCAGGATGGCGACGACTCCGGGGTACGCATGGCCGCTGCCCGGCAACTGGAACTCGGCGACCGCCAGGGCAGCGATGCCGCTCAAGTACCCGATCGAGAGGTCGATCTCGCCGAGCAGGAGGACGAAGACGACTCCGAAGGCGAGCATGGTCAAGCCGGCCATCTGGACGATGATGTTGTTGAAGTTGTCCGCGGTGAAGAAGTTCGTCGCCTTGAAGCTGAAGAAGACGATGATCAGGATCAGGCCGAGGACGATCGGCAGGATCCCGAGGTTGCCCGTCTTCAGGTTGTCGAGCGCTCGCTGCCAGACTCCCGGCTGGGCCTCTGCCTCGTCGCCTTCGGGGAGCCCGATTCCCGGTGCCGCGACGTCGACGTCCGAGCTCACGTAGCGAGCTCCGGCGTCGTCTCCGGGATGCCTGCGACCTTCGTCGGGATCCCCGCGGTGATGGCTTGCACGATTTCCTGCTGCGTGGTCTTCTCCCGCTCATAGACGCCCACGTCGCGGCCGAGGCGCAGCACGGTGATCCGCGTCGCCACCTCGAAGACGTCGTGCAGGTTGTGCGAGATGAGCACGACGCCGAGACCTTGCTCGCCAAGCCGCTTGACGAGGTCCAGCACCTGGCGCGTCTGGGCGACTCCGAGTGCGGCGGTCGGCTCGTCGAGGATGACGAGCTTGGAGTTCCACTGCACGGCCTTGGCGACGGCGACGGACTGCCGCTGGCCGCCCGACAGCGACGCCACCGGCTGCCGGATCGAGCGGATGGTCGTGACCGACAGAGACCTGAGGGTCTCGCCCGTGCTTTGCTCCATGACCGGCTCCTTCAAGCGCCAGAGCCAGTCGTGAACCTCGCGGCCGAGGTACATGTTCTGCACGACGTCGAGGTTGTCGCAGAGGGCCAGGTCCTGATACACGACTTCGATGCCGAGCTTGGCGGCGTCCTTCGGGCCGGAGATGTGGACGGGCTTCCCGTCGAAGAGGATCTCGCCGCTGTCGGGGCTGTGGGTGCCCGCAATGCACTTGACGAGGGTCGACTTGCCCGCGCCGTTGTCGCCGACGAGGGCCATCACCTCGCCATGCCGCACCTCGAAGTCGACGTCAGTGAGCGCCTGCACTGAGCCGAACGACTTGGAGATACCGCGGAGTTGCAGGACCGGCGTCTCGCTCACGCTGGAGCGTTTCCTACCACAAAAAAGGTGGAGGCGCCCACCCGGGCGCCTCCACCTTGTCGTTACTCTTTGCTCCTAGCAGTACTGCGCGTAATCCCCCACGCAGACGTCGCTCTTCTTGATGAAGTTGTCCTTGAAGAGCCTCGTGTAGTTCTTCTTCGTGATCGAGACGATCGGAAGCTGAACCGTCGGCTCCTTCTTGCTGCCGTTCTTGCGGAACCCGTTGACGCCCGGGATCTTCTTGTGCTGCAGCAGGGCTTGGGCTGCCTTGACGGCCGCATTCACCTCGACCGGGACGTACTTGTAGACGGTCATCGTCTGCCAGCCCGAGATGATGTTCTGCACGCCCTGCACCGTCGCGTCCTGCCCCGAGAGCGCGATCGGCTTCAGCTTCTTCGCCTTGAGCGCGGCGACCACGGCGCCGGCGATGTTGTCGTTCGCGGCGATCGCGCCGTCGATCTTGTTGTTCGTCTTCAGCAGCATCTGCTCGAAGATCGGCTGCGCGTTGGTTGCCAGCCACAGCGGCACGAACTGCTGCGGCCCCTTGCTCAGCTTGCCGCTCTTGAACAGCGGGTTCAGGACTGCGTCGTTCCCGCTCTTGAACCAGAACGCGTTCTGATCAGTCGGGCCGCCCCACAACTCGGCGACGACCGGCTTCGACTTGCCCTTCAGGGCGTTGACGACACCGGTGGCCTGGGCCTGGCCTACCTTCTTCCCGTCGAAAGAGACGTAGACCTTCGCGATGCCGCCCACGACCTGACGGTCGTAGTCGATCGAATAGCCCTTCGCCTTGGCGAACTTCTTCTCGATCGCAATCGACGTGCCCTGCGCGATGTCGGTGACGATCGCCACCTTCGCACCGCGGGAGAGACACGAGTCGGCCTGTGAAACCATCTTTTGCGGGTCGTTCAACGCGTTCGTGATCGAGTAGGTCAACTTGGCCTTCTTCAAGGCCTTGGCGAAGTCAGGTGCATCGAACTGCACCCACCGTACGGATGACTTCGTGTCCGGAAGCAGGACACAGACTTGGATGTTCGCGGAACTCTTGGCGGCTGAGATCGTCACGGCGACAAGAGCAAGCACAGCGACGACACCCACCGCCGCGGACCGGCGAAAGATTCGTTTCACGGCAGCCTCCTACGAGATGACATTTTGGGGTTTTAACACGAACCCACCCGTTTTTGGGTGAGAGCCGACGCGTCGGGGACCGCGGTGTCCCCCGGCCGGAACCCCAGAAGGCCAGCGCATACTATCGCGCAGTGGCAGAGATCGGCATCGGCATGCTCGGCTACGCGTTCATGGGCAAGGCGCACTCGAGCGCATTTCGCACCCTCCAGTACCTGGCCTGGCCGCCGCCGCTGGTGCCGCAGCTCGTCGCGATCGCCGGGCGGAACGAGGAGGCCGTCGCCGAGGCGGCGCGTCGCTACGGCTACGAACGGTGGACGACCGACTGGCACGACGTCGTGACCGACGAGCGCATCGGGCTGTTCGACAACGGCGGCCCGAACTCACTCCATGCCGATCCGACGATCGCCGCCGCCGACGCAGGCAAGCACGTTCTCTGCGAGAAGCCGCTCGGCCGAACCGCCGTCGAGAGCTACGACGTGTGGCGCCGTGTCGCGACGACGGGCGTCAAGCACCTGTGCGGATTCAACTACCGCTTCGTCCCCGCGGTGCGCCTCGCGCGCGAGCTGATCGACGCGGGCGAACTCGGAGAGCTCCGACACTTTCGCGGCCGTTACCTCCAGGACTGGGCCGACGACCCGACGCTGGACACGTGGCGCTTCGATCCCGACCAGGCGGGATCCGGGGCACTCGGCGACCTCGGCACGCACGTGATCGACCTCGCGCGTTACCTCGTGGGCGAGCTCAGCTCCGTCGCCGGGCTCGTGAAGACATTCGTCCGGGATCGCCAGGTCGATGACGCGATCGAAGCGGCGGTCGAGTTCGAGAGCGGCGCCGTCGGAACGATCGAGTCGACGCGCCTCGCGCTCGGACGGCGGAACGCCTTTCAGTGGGAGATCAACGGCTCGCGCGGCTCGCTGTACTTCGACATGGAGCGCATGAACGAGCTCCAGGTCTTCCTCGACGGCGAGGACCGCACGCGCGGCTACCGGACCGTGCTCGTGACGGAGGCAAATCATCCGTTCATGGACCTCTGGTGGCCGCCGGGACACATCGTCGGCTGGGGCGACACCTTCGTGCACGAGATCCTCCACCTCCTTCGCTCGATTGCCGACGACAGCGGCGTTGCGCCACACGGCGCGACGTTCGAGGACGGCTATCGCGCGTCGGAGATCGGCGAGGCGATCGTGCGGTCGAGCGCTAACGGTCGACGCGAGCAGCTTCGATTCCGCAACCTGACCGAGGGCGAGTGATCTGACCGCGATCGCGACCGTCGAGCGTGACCTGCGCGCCGCCGTCGCGGCCGAGGTCATTGCGCCGCGCGCCGAGCACCTGACCGACCAGACCGAAGCCCGCGGCCTGAGGGGACGCGCCGACGCGGTCGCAGTGCCTCGCAGCGCGGAAGAAGTCGCCGAGGTCGTGGCCTGGTGCTACGAGCGAGGCGTTCCGGTCGTGCCGCGCGGGGGAGGCACCGGCTACGCGGGCGGTGCCGTTCCCGTGGACGGTGGAGTGGTGCTTCTGCTCCAGGGCCTCGAGC
Source organism: Gaiellaceae bacterium (assembly GCA_035262005.1). Taxonomy (GTDB): domain Bacteria; phylum Actinomycetota; class Thermoleophilia; order Gaiellales; family Gaiellaceae; genus 3-1-20CM-4-69-9. The sequence goes on from DATFTK010000094.1 coordinate 15,231, forward strand.
GCGTGCGCTCCTTCGATCCCCTGCTGTGGCGGATGGAAGTCGAGGCAGGTGTGACGACCGCGAACGTCCGCCGCATTGCGCGCGAAGGTGGGCTCCTGTTCGCTCCCGACCCCGGCGCCGCAGAGCAGTCGCAGATCGGCGGCAACATCGCGACGAACGCGGGCGGCCCGCACGCGTTCAAGTACGGCGTCACCGGCGCGTGGGTGCTGGGCCTCGAGGCGGTCGTGCCACCGGGAGACCTCGTGCGCTTCGGCGGCCCCGTGCGCAAGGACGTCGCCGGCTACGACCTGAAGCACCTGCTGGTGGGCTCGGAGGGCACGTTGGGCGTGATCACGTCGGCCTGGCTGCGGCTGACGCCCGCGCCGGAGGCGGCCTGGCCGGTCGTCGGCTTCTTCGACGGCGTGCGTGCGGGCGCAGCTGCGATCGAGCGCGTGGTCGGATCCGGGCTGCAGGCGGCGGCGCTCGAGTACCTCGACTCGGAGACGATGCGCTACGCCGGGCCGACGTTCCCCGGCGACGTCCCTGCGGGAGCGTTCGCGGTGCTCGCAGAAGCCGACGGCTCGCAGGACGAGGCGACGCGCATTCGCGGGGAGCTGCTCGACGTGCTTGGCGAGGACGCTCTGACGTTGTACGCCCCGGAGACGCCGCAGGAGATCTCGGCGCTCTGGCACTGGCGCGACGGGCTTGCGCTCGTCGTCGATGCGCAGCGCGGCGGCAAGGCGAGCGAGGACATCGCGGTGCCGCTCGACCGGCTCGGCGAGGCGATCGAGGCGTCGCTCGAGGCAGGGAAACGCGTCGGCATCCCGGCTGCGTCCTGGGGACACGCCGGGGACGGCAACCTGCACACGACGTTCCTGCTCGCCGGCGACGACGAGCGCGAGCTCGCACTCGCGCCGCAGCTCTCGGAGGCGCTGTTCGACATCGCGCTGCGCCTCGGCGGGACGATCTCCGGCGAGCACGGCGTCGGCTTCGTGAAGCGCAACTGGCTCGAGCGCCAGCTGGGGCCCCGCGGGTTCGAGCTGCACACCGCGGTCAAGCGCGCGTTCGACCCGCAGAACCTGCTGAACCCGGGCAAGAAGGCGTGATCGAGGAGATCCGTCCGGGCCTGAAGCGCTGGGCCGGCCCGCATCCGGAGTTCGACCCGGCCGAAGGGGACCTCGACGTCACGTATACCGACGTCGCGAGCGCGCTGTTCCACGGCGCGGAGGCGCTCGTGTTCTTCGACCCGCTCGTGCCGGACGAGCTCTGGCCGGCGCTCGACGCGGAGGTCATGGAGAGCGGCAAGCCGGTCGTCGTCCTCACCACGATCTACTTCCACGAGCGGAATCGCGACGACGTCGCGCGCCGGTACGGCGGGCGCATCGGCGGCGACGTCGCCGGTGTGCGTGCGTTCAGCGCCGAGCGCGCCGACGAGAACGCGTACTGGCTCGAGCGCCCACATGCAGTCGTGTTCGGAGACGCGGTGCTCGGCGACCAGGCGGGCGGTCTGCGCATCACGCCGTGGGCGGCCAGCCCGGAGGGGCTCGAGAAGACGCGGCAGGCGCTCCTGCCGATGCTCGAGCTGCCGGTCGAAGTCGTGCTGCCCGCGCACGGCGAGCCCGTGCTCGCAAACGCGCGCGAGGCACTCGCGCGCGCGCTTGCGTGAAGCTGCTCGTCGCGAACCGCGGCGAGATCGCGCTGCGCGTCTTCCGGACGTGCCGCGAGCTCGGCATCGCAACCGTCGCCGTCGTCGCGCCCGACGACAAGGGCTCGCTGCACGCGCGTTCCGCGGACGAGACCGTCGAGATCGCGAGCTACCTCTTCTCGGAGGAGCACATCCGCGCGGCAAAGAAGACCGCTGCAGACGCGATCCACCCGGGCTACGGCTTCCTGGCGGAGAACGCCGACTTCGCCGAGGCCGTCAATGCCGCGGAGCTCCTGTGGATCGGCCCACCGCCGGAGGCCCTGCGGACGGGCGGCGACAAGCTCGAAGCGAAGCGGATCGCGCAGCAGGCAGGCGTCCCCGTCGTGCCGACCGGTGAGGCGGCCGAGCTCGGCTTCCCGCTGGTCGTCAAGGCCGCGGCCGGCGGCGGCGGACGCGGCATGCGCGTCGTCCGCCGGCGCTCGGAGCTCGACGAGGCCGTCGCCGCCGCACGGCGCGAAGCGAAGGCGGCGTTCGGCGACGACCGCGTCTTCTGCGAGCGCTACGTCGAGCGTCCCCACCACGTCGAGATCCAGCTGCTCGGCGACCGGCCGCTCGGCGAGCGCGACTGCTCGATCCAGCGGCGCCACCAGAAGGTGCTCGAAGAAGCGCCGTCACCGGCGGTCGACGAGGCACTCCGGGCCGCGATCAGCGACGCAGCCGCCGCATTCGCGCGCGCCGTGGGCTACGAGAACGCCGGCACCGCGGAGTTCATGGTCGACGGGCGCGACTTCTACTTCCTCGAGCTGAACGGCCGCATCCAGGTCGAGCATCCGGTGACGGAGCTGGTCACCGGGATCGACCTCGTGAAGGCGCAGATCCGCATCGCCCGCGGAGAGGACCTGTCCCAGGGACAGTCCCCTAGACATGGCCACGCCGTGGAGGTCCGCCTCTATGCGGAGGATCCGCGCACGTTCTTCCCACAGAGCGGACGCATCGACCGCCTACGCCTGCCGTCGAGCCTCCGCGTCGACGCCGGCGTCGAGGAAGGCGACGAGATCGGCATCGCGTACGACCCAATGATCGCGAAGCTGATCGCGCACGGGACCACACGCGCCGAGTCGCTGGAACTGTTGCGCCACGCGCTCGACGAAACGGTCGTCGAAGGTGTGACGACGAACCTCCCGTTCCTGCGCTGGCTCGTGTCACATCCGCTCGTGCAGGCTGGTGAGACGACGACGGCGTTCCTCGTCGAGCACCCGCCGCTGTCACGCCCGCCGGTGCGCGAGGCGTCCGCGCCGTGGCGGACGCCGTTCCGGCTGAACCTCCCCGCTCCCGCCCCTGCGCCGCCGCCGGACGTCGCGGGCTCGGCGGATCACGGTCCGGCCGCGGGTGAGCAGAGCACCGTGGTCGCGCCGATGCCCGGGACGGTGATCAAGGTGCTCGTCGGCGCAGGCGACAGCGTTCGCGCGCGGCAGCCGCTCGTCGTGCTCGAGGCGATGAAGATGGAGACACCGCTCGCGTCACCCTACGACGCGACGGTGCGCGCGGTTCACGTTGCCGAGGGCGATCGCGTCGCCGGCGGCACGCTTCTCGTCGAGCTCGAGGAGTAGGTGACGAGCACCACGGCGATCCCGAGGACCATCGCCGCGAGCAGCCCCCAGAACCAGCCGGCGTTGCCGACGGGCTTCACGACCATGTTCACGATCACCGTCAGCAGGACGACGAGCTCGCAGCGCGAGATGAGCAGGATGCGCCGGATACGAGCCTGAGCCTCCGGCGACTCGGGCCCGTCGCGCTCGATCACCTTGGCGATCTTGCCGCTCTCCGGACCGAGGAAGCCGGCGCCGACGGCGAAGGAGGCCGCAAAGGCGATCAGGCCGAAGACGACCCAGTTCTGGCCCCACGACCAGTGGAGGTTGACCATCATCCCGATCGCCGAAAGCAGGAGGACCCACGTCACCGGCATGAAGACGCGCATCCCGACGAACTCCGAGTCCTTCGCGAACTCGGCCTGACGACGGGCATCACCGGTGCCCATGATGCGGAACGCGAAGGCCTGGATGGTGAACGCGCCGCCGACCCAGATCACGGCAGTGACGACGTGCAGGGACTTGAAGAACGTGTACCAGGTCATGCCGCAGTCCTCCTGAGAGAGTTAGAAGAGCTTCTGAAGCTTCATCGCGGCGCCCATGTCTCCTTTGACCTTCAGCTTGCCGGTCATGTAGGCGCTCGTCGCATTCTGCTCGCCGCTGACGATCTTGTCGAACGTCTCCTCCGACGTCGCGATCGTCACGTCGGCGTCCTGTTCCCCCTCTGACACCTTGACGGCGCCGTCCTGGACGTCGACCTTCCACTTACCCGCGCCGTCGATGTCGAAGAGATACGAGTTGTTCATCCCCGCCGTCTTCGATTTGTCGACGCGACTCTCGAGCGTGTCGAAAAACTCCTTGACGTTCACGGAACCAACCCTACCTCAGCGGGTTCCAGTCTTTCGCGCCTGCGAGCAGGCGGCAGCATGAAGGCGAGCACGCTCGCGACGATCGGCGCGGCGGCTGCGACGAACAGCGCCGTGCGCAGGTTCGTCGCGTCGGCGAGGCTCCCGAGCGCGAGCGCGGCGATTCCGCCCAGCCCGACCGACAGCCCGATGACGAGACCGGAGGCGGTGCCGAGATGCCGCGGCATGTACTCCTGTCCCATCACCATCGTCACGCCGAACGTCCCCACGACACACGTTCCGACGAGCGCGAGCGCGATCGTCCCCGGGACACCGCCGACGAGGACGAACACGAGCATCAGCGGCCCCGTCGCGAGCACGCTCGCGAGCAGGACGTTCCGCGCGCCGAAGCGGTCCGCCAGTGGACCGAGGGCGAGCGTGCCGACGCCACCGGCGAAGAGCATCAGCGCAAGCAGGTGGTTGCCGTGCGACTTCGAGTGTCCGAGCGAGACCTCCCACAGCGGGACGAACGTGATCAACCCGAACCACGCGACGCTGCGCAGCGCGATCACGCCCAGCAGCAGCTTCATCGCGAACGGATCGTCCTTGCCCGTCGCGGCACGCGCGGCGCCAGCCGCGGGCACGAACCCGCCGAGGTAGGACGCACCTGCCAGCAGCGCCAGCGCGACGGCGAGCCCAGGCAGGGCGAGCAGCAGCCCGCCGCGCAGCCCGAATGCAACGACGACGGCCGTGGTGGCGAGCGGCCCGACGCCGAAACCGAGGTTCCCGCCGATCGAGAACCAGGACATCCCGCTTGCGCGCTTGGGCCCGCTGACGAAGCCGGCGAACTTCGATCCCTCGGGATGGTAGGCCGCGCTCCCGAGCCCCGACGCCAGCACGAGCACGAGCACGAGCCAGTAGCTCGGGGCGTCGGCCGCGAGGGCGATCCCGATTCCCGCGACGGCGACGCCCGTGGGCAGGAGCCACATCGCGCCGCGCCGGTCTGACCAGAGCCCGAAGAGCGGCTGGATCAGCGACGACGAGGCCTGCGACGCGAGAACCACGGCGCCGACCGCCATGTAGGAGAGCGCAAACTTGTCCCGCAGGAACGGCAGCAGCGCGGGCAACGCGCCGTTGGCGAAATCGGTCGCGAAGTGGCCACTCGACAGCAGCGCCATCGCGCGTCTGTCGATCCCGGCCCTCACGCCGTGAGGCTAGCTATGCAGCGTGGTGGTAGCGCTTGATCAACGCGTGCGACAGCTCCCACTGCGCGCGCGCCAGCTTGACGCGGTTGCGCTCGAGGCGCACCGCGTCGACGCCGCGCTCGCGGAGCCGCTGCCGCTCGGCGGTCAGATCGCCGATCTCGTCGAGCAGCGCCTCGACCGAGTGGTGCGTGCGCCCACGCCGAAAACGAGAGGGTGTTGCAGGCCGCAGAACCGTGCTCATCTCCATAGTCATCATCGGCATCCGACGGCGAAAACTGAGCCGCAGTTAGCGCTTCTTCGTAAAGACACCGTAAAACCCTTCCAGCCACTCAAGCGTCCCCCGCGGTCCCGGCCAGTGCTCCTCGACCAGCTCCGGCCGCGCCCGCACGACCCGGCGGAGGACGAGCGCCACGATCACCGCGTCGTCGAGCTGGCCCGCAACCGGGATGAAGTCCGGGATCAGATCGAAGGGGAGCAGCAGATACGGCAAGAGCGCCGCGACCAGGAGCTTGTCTCGGCGCGGCAGGCGGGGGTCGCGCAGCAGGCGCGAGAAGAGCACGATGCAGTCCGGGATCAGCCCGGCGATCGCGCGCGCCGCATCGCGCCGGCCGGCCACGAAGAACGCCGCGACGACTCCGGCGTACACGACGAGAGCCGCGACGACCGCGTACAGGACCCACCCCATCCTGGATAGCATCGCGCACCGGTGGACGAGGTCGGGATCGAAGTCTCCGGGCCCGGCGGCGGGTCTCCCGACGCCGTGGCGCTCGTCCTGACGGAAGACGACTCCACGCCGCGCTTCGACGCCGGCGTCGGCGACCAGCTGCAGCGGCTGGCCGACGACGGCGAGCTGCACGGCGAGCTCGGCCGCACGGCCGTCGTGTACACGAACGGCGACTCGGCGGCGCGTCGGGTCGTCATTGCGGGCGTCGGCAAGCGGGCGGACGTCGACGCCGACGCGGTCCGCACGGCGGCGGCCTCGGTGGCACGCAGGCTGCGCGACGTCGGCGGGACACTCGGGTGGACGCTGGACGACTCCCTCCCGCTCTCGCTCGACGAGCAGGCGCGGGCGGTCGTGGAGGGAGCCGTGCTCGGCGCCTACAGCCCGGGCCGCTGGAAGACGGAGCAGCGGGCGGGCCGGCCGATCTCGAAGATCGTGCTCTACGGCACCGAAGATGACGACGTCGCAAGGCGGGCGGCGATCGTCGCGAAGTGGGTCAACTGGGCGCGAGATCTCGCGAACTCCCCTCCCAACGAGCTGACGCCGGCTGACCTGGCGGAGCGTGCGGCGGAGCTTGCCGGGCCGCACCTGAAGGTCACGGCGCTCGATCCGCAGCAGATAGAGGAGCTCGGCATGGGGGCACTGAGCGCCGTCGGCCGCGCAAGCGCGAACGGACCACGGCTGATCGTCCTCCGCTACGACCCGCCGAACGCCGCCGGCGACGTCGTGCTCGGCCTCGTCGGCAAGGCGATCACGTTCGACGCCGGCGGGATCTCGCTGAAGCCGGCGCTGAAGATGTACGACATGAAGGGCGACATGGCCGGCGGCGCGGCCGTGATCGCCGGCACGGCGGCCGCCGCCGAGCTGGAGCTTCCCATTCGGATCCTCACCGTCGTCGCGGCGGCCGAGAACCTCGTCAGCGGCGATTCCTTCCGCCCGGGCGACATCCTGCGCGCGGCGAACGGCAAGACGATCGAGATCACGAACACGGACGCCGAGGGAAGGCTCGTCCTCGCCGACGCCCTGTGGTACGCACGCCGCGAGGGCGCGACGCACATGCTGGACTTCGCGACGCTGACCGGCGCGATGGAGGTTGCGCTCGGCGACCTCTACGCCGGGCTGTTCGCGAACGACGACACGTGGCGCGACGAGATCCTCGCTGCCGCGGAGACGAGCGGCGACCACACGTGGCCGTTCCCGTTGCACCGCCGCTACCGCCGCTACGTCGACTCCGTCTATGCGGACCTGAAGAACGCGTCCGAGTTGCGGCAGGCGGGCGCAGTCCTGGCCGCAGAGTTTCTCCGCGAGTTCTCCGGCGAAGGACCGTGGGGGCACATCGACATGGCGGGGCCTGGATTCCTCGAGCGCTCGCGCGGCGACTACTACACGCAGCGCGGCGGCACGGGCTACGGCGTCCGCCTGATCGTCGAGCTCGCGGCCCGCCTCGCGGCTTGAACTTCGACCTCGACCAGGAGCACGAGCTCGTCCGCTCGACGGTGCGCGAATTCGCGCAGGAGCGCGTCGCGCCCGTCGCCGAGGAGCTGGACCGCGAGAGCAGGTTCCCGTACGACCTCGTCGCGGAGATGGCGGAGCTCGGGTTGATGGGAATGACGATCCCCGAGCGGTACGGCGGTGGCGGTGCCGACACGCTCGCCTACGCGATCGCCGTCGAGGAAGTGACGCGCGTGGACTCCTCCGTCGCGATCACGATGGCCGCGCACCACTCGCTCGGCACGCTGCCGATCTACTACTTCGGGAACGAGCAGCAGAGGCAGGAGTGGCTGCCCGACCTCGCGTCCGGCAAGAGGCTCGCCGCGTTCGGGCTCACGGAGCCGGACGCCGGCTCGGATGCCGGCGCGACGCGCACGCACGCCGAGCTCCGCGACGCTCAGTGGGTCGTCAACGGCTCCAAGATCTTCATCACCAACGCCGGCACGGACATCACGGCCTGCGTCACGATCACGGCACGGACGGGCGACGACGAGATCTCGAACGTGATCGTCCCGAACGGCACGCCAGGCTATGAGATCTCCAAGCCGATGAAGAAGCTCGGCTGGCGCGCATCCGACACGCGCGAACTGTCGTTCGAGGACTGCGCCGTGCCGGAGGAAAACTTGCTCGGCCCGCGCGGCCAGGGCTTCCGGCAGTTCCTCGAAATTCTCGACGGCGGCCGCATCTCCGTCGCGGCGATGGGCGTCGGGCTCGCGCAGGGCGCGTACGACCTCGCGTATGCGTACGCGCGGGAGCGGAAGCAGTTCGGCCAGCCGATCTCGAGCTTCCAGGCAGTGCAGTTCAAGCTCGCCGACATGGCGACGGAGGTCGAGGCTGGCCGCCAACTCGTCTACAAGGCTGCGTGGCTCAAGGATCAGGGGCGCGACTTCGCGCTGGCCGCGGCGCAGGCGAAGCTGTACACGGGCGAGCTCTCGAACCGTGCCGTCAACTGGTCGCTCCAGATCCACGGCGGCTACGGCTACATGGACGAGTACCCGATCTCACGGCTCTACCGCGATCAGAAGATCCTCGAGATCGGCGAAGGAACGAACGAGGTCCAAAGAATGGTCATAGCCCGCCAGCTCGGGGTCTGACCACCCCGGAGGGGTCTGACCCCAGCCTTGTCTACCGCGGCGGTCGGATCTGCGGCGGCGCGTTGAAGCGCAGGTAGCGGTGCGTCATGAAGTGCGCGGCCGTCGTCATGCGGAGGTCATCCGGACGCAGCGTCCGTCGGTCGAGCCTCAGCGTGAACCACGTCGGGCCGAGCGGCTTCATGAACGAGACCACGTAGGCCTTCGGCGTCGTCCTCAGGAGGAACGCGTTCGTGAAGTGGCCGGCCCAGATCGGCTCCGGCTGCGGTAGCGGCGTCTGCTCCGACTCGACCCAGCGCTGGCCGAGCGCGCGGTCCCAGCGGCGCGAGCCGATGATGATCCCTGACGCGCCGCCTCGGATGCGGTACTCCAGCTTGTTCGGGCTCTCGAGCGTGAAGTCGGATACGACCTTGTCTCGCGGGCTCGAGGCAAGCCGCTCGACGTACTCGACACTCCGCAGCGCACGAAACCTCCGCGTGGCACGTGCGACGAGCGCCGGCGCTGGAGTTGGGTGCGCGGGGATCGCAAATGTCAGCCTGTCGCCGTTCACTGTGACCGTCGCCGTGCGCCCGAGCGGCACGAATGCGCCATAACAACCCGCTCCGCATGGAGCAGTCTTGACGCCGTCGAGCTTCACAGACAGGCCGTTGACCCCCTGGCCGTCCTGGCCGAGCGCGGTGACCTGCTGGCGCTGCCCGCGGTACGCGAGCGCGACGGCGTAGTCACCCGACTCCCGGGCCTGCACGACCATCTGAGACGTCGCCAGCGGCGGCGGTCCCGACGCGACGGCGGCCGCCGCGGCGCGGTCGCGACCCGGGCGGAGATCCGTCAGCAGCGCGACGGCGACCAGCAGGCCGCCGAAGAGCACGAGCTCCGCGGCCACGTTCCGCCGGAGCGCCACTTCGCGCAGCCGCGGCACGAGTCGGTACCGATTCACCCAGCCGATCCCGACGAGCCCAGCGAGCAACGCGGTCTTGACGATGAGCGCCTCTCCGTAGCCGGTCGTCCAGAGCTGGCTGACGCTGTCGAGCTCCGCGAGCGCACGCACGACGCCCGTGGCCGCGAGCACGACGACCGAGACAATGGCGATGTTCGAGAAGCGGCGCATCAGCAGCGCATGATCGCCGCTCCTCCGGAGCGCGAGACCGAGTGCGAGCAGGCCACCCAGCCACACGGACGCAGCCGCGACGTGGACGATGTCGTCGACGACCTCGATCGGCGAGCGCCCGCGGTCGAGCGCGTGCCCGGCAAGCGATGGCCCAGGCAACAGCAGAAGCGCCGCGACGTACACACCGGGCTCGAGCACCGGGTAGACCGGCGCGACGGCGGCCAGCACGGCACCGATCGCCGCGACGATCGCAACCGCAACCATCACGCCGCCGAAGCGGCTCGAGACCGGCACCCCGTGCAACAGCCCCGAGACCCCGATGAAGACGAGCAGGAAGGCGCCGAGGAAGAGCCGTACCGGAACCGGCGCGACGAAGAAACGGAAGAACGCGGCTCCCACGGCCGTCAGAAGCCCGGCGAACAGCAGCCAGCGCGAGACGACATCCTTGACGCTCGGCCCATTGGTTGCCGTCAGCGCGGCAGTCGGCGGCGGACGTCCCGCGCCGACGCCGAAGACCGTCACGCCGGCGATCGTGTGCCCGTCGTCCGAGATCACACGCCAGAGGACCGTGTAGTCCCCTTCGGCCAGGCCGCTCGCGAGCGGGACGACCAGCGCGCGACCGCCGACGACCCGCGGCCTCCCGGCGAGCACGGACGCACCGCCCTCGTTGCGAACCGCCTTGATCCCCGACCCCGGGCGCACGGTGTCGTCGAACGCGAACCGGACGGAAGTCGGCGGCTTCGAGAGCACCGCTCCGTTCTCAGGTGTGACCCGGAGAAGAGTCGCGTGGGCCCAGGCGGTACTTGGGACAGCCAAGCAGCAGACGGGAATCAGCAGGAGCAGGAGCGCGCGCAATCCACATCCGGCTCGGCTGCGAGGCTGTGCGCCTATGGCTTCCCGGCCGCCTTCACGACCGATGAGCCCGCGCTTCGAGCAGACGATTCGACGAGCGGTCGCGAACCGGCGCATCTTTCCGTGGCTGGTTCTCGCCACGGTCGCGATCGCGCTGCTCTCAGGCTTCGTCGTCACGCTGATCGACCGTAAGGACTTCCCGGACTTCGGAACCGGCGTCTGGTGGGCGATCGTCACCATCGCCACGGTCGGGTACGGCGACGTCGTGCCCCACACAGGTTGGGGACGCGTCGTCGGCAGCGCCGTCATCGTCGTCGGCGTCACGTTCGTGTCGTTCCTGATCGCGATCGTCACGTCGTACTTCGTCTCCGCCGAAGAGGCGACGAAGGCCGAGGTGGAACGAGCGCGGCGCGAGCAAGAGCTAACCGAGGCTCGCGAGTCGCTCCGTCGGATCGAGGAACGTCTCGCGTCGATCGAGGCGCGACTCGGCTGAGAGGTTCACTTCAAGAAAGCTAGAGCACATCGAGCGACCGCGACCGGATCGAACGGCCGCGCTTGACCCAGCCTTTGTCGAGCACGATGCTGTACGCGGCGCAGGCATGTCCTTGAGGGCGGGCATGGGGAGGAAAACAGAATGAGATGGCTTCTCGGTCTGGCGATCGCCGCTGCGGTGCTCGTCGGCCAAGTTGGATCGGCTGCGGCGAAGCCGCCAGCCACGGGCGGCGATGCGACCTGCAACGGAGGGTCGATTGCTCCCGGCACCTATTCGTCGTTGACGGTCGCCGGCGCCTGCTTCCTCGACTCCGGCTCGGTGACTGTGACGCACAACGTGTCTGTGCAGCCCGCTGCGGCTCTGATCGCTGCCTTCGGCGGGTCCGACCTCACCGTCGGCCAGAACCTCGCCGTCCAGTCGAACGGTGTGCTTGTCCTCGGGTGTGAGCCCGAGGCGTTTGCCTGCATCAACGACCCCGATCAGGAGGTCGGCACACTGATCACCAACGACCGCGTCGGCGGCAACTTGACTGCCTCGAACGCACTCGCGGTTCTCGCCCACCACAACACGATCGGCGGGAACGTCGTCCTGTCGGGTGGTGGCGGCGGGCTCAACTGCGACCCGCAGGACGCACTATTCGGCTCGCCGGCCTACGCCACCTACGAGGACAACGTCATCGGCGGCAACGCAGTCGTCAGCAACTGGCAGTCGTGCTGGCTCGGCTTCATCCGCAACTCGGTGTCCGGCAACGTCAACTACCAAGACAACTCGACGTTCGATCCGGATGGGAACGAGGTCGTGACGAACACGATCCACGGCGGCCTCAACTGCTCGGGCAACGACCCCGCGCCGCAGTTTGGCGACTCCGAGGGCAACCTCAACGTCGCCGCCCGCGCCACGGGTCAATGCGTGGGCCTCGTCAAAGGCTGACGAAGGCGAAACGAGACGAGTGGCGCGCCGCCCACACCGAGGGGGCGCGCCACGTGTACTGACCAAAACGCCTAACTTCAAGAAAGCTAGCGGCCGACGGTGTTAGCGTCCTCCTCGTGCTGTTCCGCCAGTTCGTCGACGACGATCTCGGCTGCGCCTCTTATCTGATCGGAGATCCCAGCCGGGGCGAAGCCGTCGTGGTCGACCCCGCGTACGCGATCGAGCCGTACCTCGAGGCGGCGGCACAGGAAAGCGTCCGCATCGTCCGCGTGCTCGAGACGCACACGCACGCCGACCACGTCTCGGGACACGGGCGCTTCGCGCTCGAGCACGGCATCCCGGTGTCGATGCACCCCGTCGCAGACCCTGAGTTCGCGTTCGACCCACTCGAGGACCAGCAGTCACTGCAGGTCGGCGGCGTCGCGATCCGCGTGCTGCACACGCCTGGCCACCGGCCGGAGCATTGCGCGTTCGTCGTCGACGAGCGGCTCGTCCTCACAGGCGACTCGCTCTTCGTCGGCGACGCCGCGCGGCCCGACCTCGCCGTCGACGCACGTGAAGGCGCTGAGGGCCTGTTCCACTCGCTGCAGCGGTTGACGCAACTCCCCGACGCGTATGAGGTCTATCCCGGTCATGTCGCGGGATCGCTCTGCGGCGCCGCGATGAGCCCGGCCCGCTCGACGACGATCGCTGCCGAGAAGCAGGCGAACGCGGCGCTTGCGTTCGGCGAGCTGCAGGAGTTCATCGCGAGCGCAGCCGCACTCTCTACACCGCGCCCGCCGACGACCGCCCGCGTCGTCGCGCTCAACAAGGGGCCGTTCGTAGGCGCGCCGGAAACAGTGAAGGAGCTCGACGAGATCGGCCCGGCAACGGTGCTCGACGTGCGCCCGGCTGCCGCGCATGCCGCCGGTCACGTACGCGGCGCTTTCAACGTTCCTCTGTCGGGCTCGTCGTTCGCGACGCGTGCAGGCTTCATCCTCGACCCCGAAGAGCGCATCGTCATCCATGCCACCGACGACGACGAGGCGGAAAATGCCGCGCGCGGCCTCCGCGCGGTCGGCTTCCTCGAGCTCGCCGGCTATGTGACCAAGACTGACGCGACAGAGCGCTCACGCCCCGTCGAGGTCGAGGAGCTCGAGCGCCTGCTCGACGGCGGTGTTGTGCAGGTCGTCGACGTGCGGGAGAAGTCGGAGCGCGACGAGGGCTACATCCCCGGGACGCTGCACATCCCGTACCGCCTCCTGCGCGAGACCGGCACCGACGGGCTCGACAGGAGCAAGCCCGTGATCACGATCTGCGAGTCGGGTGCGCGGGCGTCGATTGCGGCAAGCGTCCTGACGGCGGCGGGCGTCGACGCGCGCCCGGTGCTCGACGGCGGCGTCGAGGACTGGCCCGGCCAGATGGTGTCGTTCCGTCGCTGCGGCGGCAGCAGCTAGCGCAGCCGCTCGACGACGTAGCCGCGCTCGGCCATCGCCGCGAGCAGGTGCAGACAGTGCTCCTCATCGCGCGTCACAAGGGTGAGCTCGACCTCCGTCGCGTTGACCGGGATCTCCATTCCCTCGCGGTGATGCTCCACCGCGATGACGTTGCCGCGCTCCTCGGCGACCAGTGAGAGCACCTTGATCAGCTCACCCGGCCGGTCGGACACATGCGTCCGCACGACGAGGTACCTCCCCGCCGAGGTGAGCCCGTGCCGCATCACCGAGATCAGCATCGTCGCGTCGATGTTCCCGCCCGAGAGGATCGGCACGGCGGTCCCTGTGCCGGCGCCCACCTTTCCGGCGAGCAGTGCCGCGACTCCGACAGCGCCCGCGCCCTCGACCGTCAGCTTCGCGCGCTCGAGCAGCAGCACGATCGCCTCGCTGATCTCCTCGTCGGTCACCGCGACCATGTCGTCGAGGAGATCCTCGAGCAACGGCATCGTGAAGTCGCTCGGGATCTTCACCCAGATGCCGTCCGCGATCGTGTAGCCGTCGAGGCCCGCCTGCACGCCGACGAGCCGCACACTCGGCTTCAGCGCGCGCAGCGCGGTCGCGACTCCGACGGCGAGCCCGCCGCCGCCGATTGGGATCAGCACGGTCTCGAGCTCCGGCACCTGCTCGGCCAGCTCGAGCCCGATCGTCCCTTGCCCGGCGATCACGAGCTGGTCCTCGTACGGATGGATGAACGTGCCGCCCTGCTCCTCGACGTGCCGCTCGGCGGCCTCGAGCGCATCCTCGAAGTACGTCCCGGTCATCACCGTGGTCGCGCCGTAGTTCTTGCAGGCGTCGACCTTCGCCATCGGCGCGTCCTGCGGCACGTAAATCGTCGCGGGCATGCCGAGCTCCCGCGCGGCCCAGGCCACCGCCTGCCCGTGGTTCCCCGCGCTTGCCGCGACGACGCCGGCAGCACGCTCGTCCCGTGACAGCGTCGACAGCTTGTTCACCGCGCCGCGCACCTTGAAGGATCCGGTCCGTTGCAGGTTCTCCGCCTTCAGCCGCACCTCGCGGCCGACGCGCCGCGAGAAGGTCTCGGAGAGGAAGATCGGCGTCTCCCCGGCGATTCCCAGGAGCCGCTTTCGCGCCTCCTGGATGTCAGCGAGTGTCGGTGCGGTCCGAAGCGTCGCCAAGATGGAACACCTTCTCCATTATCTCCCGCACGGCCGTCAGCGGATCCAGCTCGCGCCGCTGCACCTCGTCGAGCAGGCGGCGCAGCTCCGGGTCGTCGGCGACGGCCTGTTCGAGATGCGCCTTTGCACGGCCGGAGGCGACCGCAAACACCTCGCCGGCGAGGTTCTTGCGCCGCCGCTCCTCCAGCCGGCCCTCGCTCTCGAGATGCGCTCGATGCTCCTCGATCTTCGCCCACAGCTTCGGCACGTTCTCTCCACGTGTCGCGTCGGTCAGCACGATCGGGGGCTTCCACGAGCGCCCGCGGTCGAGCGAGAGGATCGACCGCACCTCGTTCAGCATCGTCTTCGCCGCCGGGTGATCCATCTTGTTGATCGCGATCACGTCCGGGATCTCCATGATCCCCGCCTTCAGCGCCTGCACCGAGTCGCCGGAGCCCGGCATCAGCACCAGCAGAACGGTGTCGGCAATGCCGATCACCTCGACCTCGCTCTGGCCGGCGCCGACCGTCTCGAGGAACACGAGCTCCTTCCCGGCGGCGTCCAGTACGAGAAGCGCCTGCAACGTCGCCTCGGCGAGGCCGCCGAGGTGACCGCGCGTGCCCATCGAGCGGATGAAGACGCCGGGGTCGAGGAAGTGGTCGGCAAGCCGGATGCGATCGCCCAGCAACGCGCCCTGCGAGAACGGGCTCGACGGGTCGACGGAGATCACGCCGATCGTCCGCTGCTGCTCGCGCAGGTGTCGCACGAGCGCCGAGATGAGGCTCGACTTCCCCACCCCGGGGGGGCCGGTGACGCCGATGGCATACGTGTGCCCCGTCTCCGGATAGAGGTCGCGCACGACTTCGTAGGCGAGCGGGTCAGAGCTCTCGACCAGCGTGATCGCACGAGCGAGCGCACGCGTGTCGCCGGAGCGGACGCCCTCGGCGAGCGTCTCTCGCGTCCAGTCCCGCCGGTTACGCAGCCTCGACCTCGGCGGTGCGCTCCGGGATCTCTTCGCGGCCGAGCGCGTAGGCGATCAGCGAGGTGCACGCGAGGACGACCCCGACGATGCCGTAGACCCAGCGCGGACCGTACGTGTCGGTCAGCGGGCCGGCGACGAGCGTCGCGATCCCGTATGCGGCGTAGTTGACGCTCATGATCACGGTGAAGACGCGCCCGCGGACCTCGTCGCTCGCTCCCCGCTGCACGAGGAGCGAGTTGCAGACGATCGCTACGCCGTTGCCGACCCCGTTGAGCACAAAGCACGGCAGCGACGCCCAGACATTCGGCATCAGGCCGGCGGCACCGATCCCGATCGCCTGCAGGAGGATGCTCGCCGCGTAGACGTTGCCGACCGAACGGCGCTCGATCCAGGAGCCTGCGGCGTAGCTGCCGATCGCGAGGCCGAGGCCGATGCAGCCGAAGATGAGCCCGTAGCCGAAGTCGCCGCCGGAGAAGGTGTTCTTCGCGAGAAAGATCTGGGCGGTGTTCGACGTCGCGAGCGCGCCGAGTGCGATCGTCCACACGATCAGCACCGTCCTCAGCGTGCGTGTGTGGATGACTCGGCCGAAGCCCTCCGCGAGGTCGCGGAAGAAGCCGCGACTGACGGCCAGCGCGCCCTGCAGCTTGTCGGCGGGGATGCGCACGAGGAGCAGCGCCGACAGCAGAAACGACGCAGAGTTCACCCAATACGCGGTGTCGGGACTCGTCGCTGCCACCAACGCCCCTCCGAGGACGGGTGCGACCGTCCAGCTGACGTTTTCGCCCGTCTGGATCAGCGAGTTCGCACGCGCAAGGTCGTGCTCGGCGACGAGATTCGGAAGCCCGGCGTAGACCGCAGGACGGAAGAAGCCGGTCGCGAACCCTGCGACCGCCGCGAGCGCGACGATCTGGCCCGCGCTCGTGGTGAACGCAAGCGCCGCGAAGACGCCGCAGCGAACGAGGTCGGAGACGATCATCACGCCACGCCGCGGCAGTCGGTCGAGGAACGGCCCGAAGAGGAGGCCGACCGCGACTGCCGGCAGGAACTCGACGAACATCAGCGCGCCGACCCACGGCCCCGAGTTCGTCCGGTCCTTGACGTCGATCACGAGCGCGACGGTTGCGAGCAGCGTGCCGAGGCTCGAGCCGAGCGTTGCGAGGAAGAGGGAGCGAAAGCTGGGCGCCCGGCGCAGGAGGTTCATGCAGCGGCGTGCACCCGCGCCAGCGCGTCGGCGAGGAATGCATGCTCGTCCGGCGTGCCGACGGTGACGCGGATCGCGTGTGGCGCGCCGAATCCCGCCAGCGGGCGGACGATCACGCCCTGGCGGAGCAGCGAGTCGAACAATGCCGGCGCGTCGTCACCAACCTCGACGTAGACGAAGTTACCCATCGAGCCGGGAATCACGTCGTACCCGGCGTCGCGCAGGAGCCTCTCGAGCTCGGCGCGGCCTTCGCGGTTCAGGTCGCGTCGCCGGGCAAGCTCGGCGGGCGCGTCGAGGCTCGCGAGCGCCGCCTCCTGCCCGGGCGTCGTGATGTCGAACGCGCGGCGCGTCTTGCCGAGCTCCGTGACGAGATCGGGCGAGGCGACGCCGTATCCGACCCGCACCCCGGCGAGGCCGTAGATCTTCGAGAACGTCCGCAGGACGACGACCTTGCGTCCCTGCCTGAAGTACTCCTCGACGCCGTCGGCGTAGTCGGGGTCGTCGATGTATTCGAAGTACGCCTGGTCGAGAACTGTCAGCACGTGGCCCGGCACGCGCGCGAAGTAGGCGTCGAGCTCGGCGCGTGTGTTCATCGTCCCGGTCGGGTTGTTCGGGTGGCAGATGTAGACGAGCTTCGTTCGCGGCGTGATCGCCGCGAGCAGCGCCTCGAGGTCGTAGCGGTAGTCCTGGAGCGGCACGCGGACCGGCTCGGCTCCCAGCTTCAGGGCGTAGATGACGTAGCTCGCGAACGACGGCCAGCCGCAGACGAGCTCGTCGCCCGGGTCCAGGACTGCCTGGGAGAGCCCGTCGATCACCCCGTCGGCGCCGGACCCGACGGCGATCTCCTCGAAACGGACGCCGTGGCGATCGGCGAGCGCGGCCCGCAGTCGGTACGCGCCGCCGTCGGGATAGCGGTTCAGATCCGCAGAAGCGCCCTCCATCGCGGCGAGCGCCCCGGGAAACGGCCCCAGCGGCCCCTCGTTGGAGGCGAGCTTGACGACCCGCTCGAGCCCGAGCTCGCGCTGGACTTCCTCGACGGGCTTGCCCGGCTCGTAGGGGATCAGCCCGGCGAGCGCGGGCCGGATGAGACCGGCTCCGTCGCTCACTCCGACCCGGCGGCGGGCGAGTCGGACTTCTTGCGCCAGAACACGAGGGCCGCGAACGCCGCGAGCGCCGTCGCACCGATCGACGCGAGCGCTCCCTTGTTGAGGCCGGCGTAGTCACCGCGCCCGGGCACTGCCTGTCTGGCCTTCTGCCTCGCGAACGTCTTCAGCGCCATCCAGACAACCCAGCCGAATGTCGCGTTGCGCCGGTTGAAGATCGACATGTTCCTCTCCTTTCGCCGCGCGAGCCTAGCAAGCGTCCTGGCGAGCCCTGGACGGGGCTTCAGTGGTTCTTGCCGTTGCCGCCGTTGCCGTGGACAGCCGACGTCGGCTGCCGCTGCGGGGCCTTGTGCGGCTTCGGCTTCGCTGCGTGCGCATGCGAATGCGACGGATGAACGGGATGCACGGGATGCGTGCGGCGGACGACGTGCGCGACCTGGTGCGACGACGAGGCGCTCGAATGCTTCTGCCTCCCGAGCGCATGGCCGTGCGCCACCGATCGAGGAGGGTGTCCCGTGGCCGTTCGCTTCGCGACGTGGCGCACGTGCGCCGTTCGCGCGGACGATGCTATGGGCGGGAGGTGCCGACGCGGCGCCACGGAATGGACGACGGGCGTCGGGCGTGCAGCCTTTGCGTGCCGCTCCCACGGCTTCTGCTCGACGGTCGCGACACTCGCACCGCCGATGACGACTCCCGCCGTCACGGCCGCGACGGCCTTCAACGCAAGTCCCGTGCTCACGGCGGTGCCACCGCCGAAGAACGAGCTCAGGGACCCGGGGACCGGGACGAGTGCCAGGGACTTGAGCGCACCGCGCTGGGCGCGGTGACGCCGCGCAAAGCCCGCGCACTCCGAGCATTCGCGCAGGTGCGCGCGCAGCTGTCCGCGCTCCGCGCGCGAGAGGCGGCCGTCGAGCTGTCGCGAGATCGCGAACTCCGCCTCGCCGCACGTCAGCGACCCTTCGAGCTGCTCGCGCAGGGCGCGCCGCGCGCGGAAGATGAGCGTCTCCACCGCGCTCGTCGACACGTCGAGGATCTCTGCGATCTCGGCGTAGGAGCGGCCCTCGAGCTCGCGCATGACAAGCGCGGCGCGCTGGTTGAACGCGAGGTGGCCGAGGGCGCGGCGGATGTCCTCACCGGACGGCGACTCGTCGTCCACGAGCGTGTCCGCGAGGTCGTCCTCGAAGGCGACCTCGGAAGGACGTCGCGCCGACTGCCGGAACCGCTGGCGACAGACGTTGTGGGCGATCGCGATCAGCCAGTTCTGCGGCTTCTCCGGCCGGTCGCCCTTCTCGACGAACGCGCGGTAGGCGTTGAGGAAGGTCGTTTGCGTGACGTCCTCGGCGTCAGCGGGGTTGCGCAACACCGCGAGGGCGTAGCGATACACATCCCCGACGTGCCGCGTGTACATCCGCTCGAAGGTCCGGTCGGACCGCGGCCGCTGCGCCAGCAGGGGCGTCATGCCCTAGTAGATACCTCCTCGGGCGGAATCTTGCGTCAATGCTTCTACGGCAACTTCGGGAGCGGCGGCGCCTGGAGCGGCAAGGGAGGCGCCTGGGGCAGCTGGACCGGCAGCGAGGCGGTCACCTGATCGACGGTCCCGACGACCGTCTGGACCGTGCTCTCGGCTACGGTCGTGACGTTCGGGCTCGACGAGACGGGCCGCGCGGACGCAGGCTCCGGCGCTGAGTCCGCTGCAGCAGCCGTAGCGGAGGGTTCCGTGACGGAGCGCCTCGAAGCAAGGCTCGGTCGCCCGGCGCGCGGGTGTGCAGGCCCGCCGCGTCTCGTGTCGTGCCGGGCCGCGTGCCTGGTGTGGCCGCGGACGGGAGTGGCCTGCGCCCTGGCCGGCGCGGCCGCCGGATGCCGCGGCGCCGCGACGGCGCGAGTCCGGCCTTCGACGCCGACGCCCGTCGCCAGCCCGCCGACCATGAGCGCGACTGCCGCTTTGACCAGGAATCCGGCACCGATGCCGCCTGCGGCGCCCGCCCCGCCCCCGCCGAAAAGCTGGGCGAGCGAGGACGGCACCGGCACCGTCACGATCGACCGCAGCGCGGCTGTCCTGACGCGCAGCGAACGGCGGGCGCGGAAGATCAGCGTCTCCACGGCCGAGACGGAGACGCCGAGCGTGTCCGCGATCTCCGTGTACGAGCGTCCCTCGAGCTCGCGCATGATCAAGGCGGCGCGCTGGTTGAAGGGCAGCCGGCCGAGCGCGCGCAGGACACCAGCGACGTTCGGCTTCTCGGCGTCCGCCACCGAGAGCCGGTCGACGTGCTCGTCGAGCGGCACCTCCTTGACGCGCCTGCTGATCCGCGCGTAGCGCGATCGCGCGACGTTGTGCGCGATCTTGATCAGCCAGTTCTGCGGCTTGTGGATCTGGTCGCCGCGCTGGTATGCGCGATAGGCATTGAGGAACGTCGTCTGCGTGACGTCCTCCGCATCCGCCGGGTTGCCGAGCAGGGCCAGCGCGTAGTGGTAGACGTCCTTGACGTACCGGCGATAGAGCTTCTCGAACGCCTCGTCGCTGGCTAGGACGGAGACATCGGGCGCGATCGTGGCCATTTCGACAGAACGGTTGTGGCCGTTCTGCCGGTACGGCTAACTTCTCATTTGAAAGACGTAAACCGGTTCAGCAGGTCAGGCAGTCGCCGTAGCGCGCTTGCGGATCGGGATGTGAATCGGGCGCCCCAGCGCGACGAGCCCGGCTTCCTTGATCGCCTCCGACAGGGTCGGGTGCGCGGCCATCCCGTCAGCGACCGTCTCGACCGTGGCCTCCGCGTCGATTGCGACGACACCCGCCTCGACGAGGTCAGTCACGTGCGGCCCGACCATGACGAGCCCGAGCAGCTCGCCGTATCGCGTTTCGTGGATCGACTTGACCCAGCCGGTCGTCTCGTTCTGCATCACGGCGCGGGCGTTCGCGACCCACGGGAACATTCCAGTCGCGACGTCGTCGCCGTACTGCTGGCGGGCCTCGGCCTCGGTCAGGCCGACGCCGGCGATCTCGGGGTCGGTGTAGATCGGCCGCGGGACGGCGCGGTTGTCGACGACGGCCTCGTGCCCCGTCGCGTTTTCCGCAGCGACCTCGCCCTCGCGGAAGGCGGTGTGCGCGAGCTGCCAATAGCCGGCGCAGTCGCCGACGGCATAGATGTGCGGGACCGTGGTGCGGCGGTGCTCGTCGGCGGCGATGCCCGTGCGCTTGTCGAGCTCGACGCCGATGCGCTCGAGGCCGAGGCCCTCGACCGCCGGGCCGCGGCCCACGGAGACGAGCATGAGATCGGCCTGCACGGTCTCGCCGTCGCCGAAATGGACGGTGAGCTCGAAACCGTTGTCGTCGACGCGCTTGCACTGCTTCTCGAGGTGCAAGGCGATGCCACGCCTCCCGAACTGCTTCGCCAGCTCCCTCGACGCGTCCTCATCCTCCTGCGGGATCAGCTTTGGGAGCATCTCGATGATGGTCACCTCGCTCCCGAAACGGCTGAAGATCGACGCGAACTCGCAGCCGATGATGCCGCCCCCGAGGATGACGAGCCGCTTCGGCACGTCCGTCTGCGCGAGCAGCCCGGTCGAGTCGACGCAGCGTGCCGAGTCGAGCCCTTCGATCGGCGGGCGCAGCGGGAACGAGCCGGTCGCGATGATCGCGGCCTTGAAAGACACGTCCTCGCCGCCCTCGACGGCCAGGGTGTTCGCGTCCTTGAACGTCCCGGTCCCCTCGACCCACTCGACGCCGTTCGCCTTGAAGAGGGTCGCGATGCCCGAGGTCATCTGCTTGACGACTCCGGCCTTCCATTCGTTGGCGGTCGCGAACTCGAGTTGGTAGCCGGCGAGCCTGACGCCGAGCTTCTCGAACGTGTGCTCGGCTTCCTTCAGCGCGAAGGCGGTCTGGACCCAGGCCTTCGTCGGGATGCAGCCGACGCGCAAGCAGGTCCCGCCCAGCTCGGGGTCGCGCTCGATGCACGCAACCCTCGCGCCGAGCTGCGCGGCGCGAATGGCGGCTGTGTACCCGCCCGGGCCTCCCCCGAGTACGGCGACGTCGACGTCCACGGCTCTAGGTTAGATCAGCTTTCATGGTCACCGTCCCGTCCTTCTCCGCAACGGGGCGGAAACCGAAACGCTCGTACAGCTTCGTCATGCCCTTCTCGGCGCTGAGGCTGACCGCGCCGTAACCCTCCTGGCCCGCGCGGGCGAGCAGCGCGTCCATCAGCTGCCCGCCAAGGCCGCTGCCGCGCCTGCTCGGCACGACGGCGATCGTCAGCTCCGGCGTGTCCGCGTCGACGAAACCGAAGCCGGGTGCGCTCTCCGGGAAGACCCGGTACCAGGCCGCGCCGACCGGGCCGGCCTCCCAGGCGATCAGCCCGGCGTCGCCGGGCCGGCCCCAGTTGTTGACATAGCGGGCGACCGGCAGATCCGGATCCTCGTTCAGGCGCCAGTGATAGGCGTGCTTGAGCATGTCCCTGAGGAAGCGGACGTCCTGTGGGCCCGCAGCAACGATCACCAGGACGAGAGTGTGCAAGAAAATGGCCGGAGCGGCATCTCAAAGGGCGTGAAAAAGTCCGATGACCAGCGGACCGAGTTCGGCAACGGCCTGAGGGCCCGCCTGCTCCGTCGCCGCGCGCTGCGATTCGGTCCTGGACGTGTACGCCTCCCGGCGCCGCTCGTCCAACGGCCGTCCGCGCTCTAAGCAGCTAGAGCTCTTGCGCGAACTGAAGGCGGTTTCCGTCAGGGTCGAACACGTCCAAGAGTCGCATTTCGCCGTGCAATTCGAACACGACGCCGACTTCGACGCCCGCCTGCCGTAGCTCCTCCGCGACAGCCTTCACGTCCGTGACGTCGACATGGGCCACGCCTCCCTCCTCCGGCTCACCCTCCGCGAGCCCGATCTCCATGCCGCTTCGTTCGAGGTTCGCCCACTGCCCGTCCTCGTCGAGGAACGTCTCGGTAAAGCCGAGCTTGTCTTTGTAGAAGCTGCGCGCGACGCCGAGATCGCGGACGTGGTACCAGACCGTCGTCACAACGCGAGCCCGGGCTCCTCGAGGAACGCCTTGACGTCCCCGAGGAACTGCGCCCCGGTCGCACCGTCGAGGGCGCGATGGTCGCAGGTGAGCGTCAGCTCCATGCGCGGTCGCACGACGACCTCGCCGTTCACGACGACGGGCTTCTCCTCGGTCGAGCCGACCGCGAGGATCGCGGCCTGAGGCGGGTTGAGCACCGCGATGAAGCGCTCGATCCCGAACATGCCGAGGTTCGAGATCGTGAACGTCCCACCGTCGAGATCTCCCTGGTGCAGCCTCCCGCCGCGTGCACGATCGACCAGCTCGGCCCGGGCGGCCGCGATCTCGGCGATCGTCTTCCGCTCGCAGCCTTGGATGACGGGAACGACGAGCCCGTTCGGGATCGCGACCGCGATCCCGATGTTCGCCGTCGGATGCAGCTCGATCGAGTCGCCCTTGTAGAGCGCATTCACCGTGCGGTGGCGCATCAACGCCATCGCGCAGACCTTCGTGATCAGGTCAGAGACCGTCGGCTTCGTGCCGTCGCCCTGAAGCTCGACCAGACGCTTGCGGACTTCGAGCGCGCGGCCCATGTCGACGGTGATGCCGAGTTGGAAGACCGGCGCCTGCCACGCCTCTGTCAGCCGCCGCGCGATCGTCTTCCGCATCGACGACAGCTGCTCGACCTCGACGTCCT
This sequence comes from Gaiellaceae bacterium, assembly GCA_035262005.1. Lineage (GTDB taxonomy): Bacteria > Actinomycetota > Thermoleophilia > Gaiellales > Gaiellaceae > 3-1-20CM-4-69-9. The sequence continues at coordinate 38,735 of DATFTK010000094.1, forward strand.
CCGATACGGGCGCCGGCGCTGCGACGGGCGGCGCCGGCGCGGCGCTCGCCGCCGCGCGCTCGACGTCTTCTGCGACGACCCGGCCCTCCGGCCCGGTCCCGGCGACGTTGCTCAGGTCGATACCGCGTTCGCGCGCGATACGCCGCGCGAGCGGCGAGGCCTTGATCCGGCCGTTCGTGGTCGACGGCTGCCTGATCTCCGCCACCTGTTCGGCGGACGCTGCGACCCCGCGCTCCCGTTCTTGTTCACGCGCGCGCGCGGAGGCGTCCTCCTCCTGTCCGTTGTCCGCGACCTGGACCGCCTCGCCCTGCTCGCCGATGACGGCGATCGTCTCGCCGACGGGCACCTCGCCCTCCGTGACCGCGATCTTCAGCAGAACGCCCGAGGCGTCGGCCTCGACCTCCTGCGTCACCTTGTCGGTGTCGAGCTCGTAGAGCGGCTCGCCCTTCTCGACCTTGTCGCCCTCGGACTTGAGCCACCTGACGATCGTTCCCGACTCCATGCCCTGCCCGAGACGCGGGAGCTTGATCTCAGTTGCCATTGCGCCCCACGGTGCGGCGAATCGCCTCGAGCACGTCGGCCGAGTGGGGCACGACGAACTCCTCCATGACCGGCGCGAACGGCAGCGGCGCAAACTTCGCCCCTACACGCTCGATCGGCGCGTCGAGCCAGTCGAACGCGCCGTACTGGATCACGGCGGCGACCTCCGCGCCGAACCCCATTCGCGTCACCGCTTCGTGCGCGACGACGGCGCGGTTCGTCTTCTTCACCGAGGCGATCAGCGCCTCCTCGTCGAGCGGCTGAAGCGTGCGCGGGTCGACCACCTCGACGGAGATGCCCTCGCGCTCTGCCTCCTGCGCGGCCGCCAGCGACTCGTGCACGAGTCGCCCGGTGGCGATGACGCTCACGTCCTCGCCGGCGCGATGGATGCGCGCCTGTCCGAGTGGGATCGGCTCGAGGTCGTCCGGCACCTCCTCTTTCAGGCCGTACAACGTGCGATGTTCGAAGAAGACGACGGGGTTGTCGTCGTAGATCGCCGACCAGAGCAGGCCGCGAACGTCGGTTGGCGTCGACGCGAACACGACCTTCAGCCCGGGGATGTGCACGAACCAGGCCTCGAGCTGCTGCGCGTGCTGCGCGCCCGGCGACCATCCAGCACCGCCCTGTGTGCGGAACGTGACCGGAACCGACAGCTGGCCGCCTGACATGTAGCGGTGCTTGGCCGCCTGGTTGACGATCTGCTCGGTCGCGAGCGTCAGGAAGTCCTCGTACATGATCTCCGCGACGGGACGCATGCCCTGCATCGCGGCGCCGATCGCCGCGCCGGCGAGCGCCATCTCGGAGATCGGCGTGTTGCGCACACGCTCGGGCCCGAACTCGTCGACCATGCCCTGGGTGACGCCCATCGAGCCGCCCATCTCGGCGATGTCCTCGCCCATGATGAAGACGTCGTCGTCCTCGCGCATCGCGCGCGACAACGCATCGCGCACCGCTTCGCGGTAGCTCAGCTCAGGCATCTGAGGCGCCGCTTGTCGGCGCCGACCTCAGGATGCGCGGGCTCCGCCCGCTCATCCGTCGGCGCCGCTCACCTGGAACGCATGAATCGACGCTACGCATAGATGTTTCTGAGAGCGTCTTCCGGCTTCGGGTCGGTGCCGCTCTTCGCGAACTCGACGGCTGCCTCGACGATCTCCTGCACCTCGCGGTCGATCTCCTCGACCTCCTCGTCCGTCAGCTCGAGCTTCAAGCGCAAATGGTCGAGCGGGTCATGCGTCTCGCGTGTCTCGGCGAACTCCTCCTTCGAGCGGTACACCTGCGGGTCGCCGATGTAGTGGCCGACGAGGCGGAACGTCTCGACGTCGAGAAAGACCGGGCCTTTCCCGCTGCGCGCATGTTCGAGCGCCTTGCGCGTCGCCTTGTAGACCTCCTCGACGTCCTGGCCGTCGACCTTGATCGACTTCATGCCGAAGGCGACCGCGCGCTGGGAGATGTCCTTGATCGGCATGTGCTGCCAGCCCGGCGTGGACTCGGCCCAGTGGTTGTTCTCGCAGACAAAGACGGCGGGCACCTGCCAGAGCTGCGCCATGTTGAGCGACTCGTGGAACGTCCCGATGTTCGTCGCGCCGTCTCCGAAGAAGGCGACGGCGACGCGCGGCTCGCCGCGGAACTTGAAGGCGAGCGCCGCGCCGGTGATCGCCGGCAGCCCGCCGCCGACGACCGCGTTTGCGCCCATGTTCCCGCGCTCGACGTCGTAGAGGTGCATCGATCCGCCGTAGCCGTGCGAGCAGCCCTCGAGCTTCCCGTACAACTCCGCCATCAGCTCGTTCGGGGTCGTTCCTTTCGCGAGGGTATGCCCGTGCGCGCGGTGCGTCGAGGCGATGATGTCGCCTTCCTCGAGTGCGCGGCAAACGCCGACGGCCACGGCCTCCTGACCGATCGCGACGTGCAGGAAGCCCGGCAGCTCCCCGGCACGGAAGCGCTCCTCGACCTTTTCCTCGAAGCGCCGGATCAACAGCATCTCGCGGAAAAAGTCGCGGAGATCCGACTTCGAGAGCGTCCCTTTCTGTTCAACCCTCGCCACGAGACTCAGTCTATGCTCGGGCCCGTGCAACTCGTCGAACGCTTCAACACGCTCGAGCACAACCTCCCCCACGCTTGGGCCAGCGTGAATCTCTCGTTGACCGTCGCGGATCACGACGAGCGACGACGCGCCGCCGCGCTCCTGGGGCCGGTGAATCCCGGACGCTCCGGGAATACGCTGAGGTTCGCAATTGCCCGCCGCGGCGTTGGCACGAGCCCTGAGCTGATGCGGCGCCTGCTCCAGCGCCTCGACGACGCGGGCATCTTCGGCTCGCTCGACCTCATCGGGGTGCACGAGGCGCCGGAATCGGAACTGCGGCCGGAACGCTCCCTCCACGACCAGTGGAAGCGGGCGCTCGACGGGCTGCCGTCGGACTGGAGCGACCTCCTCGTCGAGGTCCGGTTCGACTCGACCGACTACGTCGAGCCGGGGGCGCTGCTGCTCGCGCCGGTCAACCCGTCACGCTCCGGCCCGAACGCGCTGCGCCTTCGCTGCGCGCATCATTTCGGCTACGGCGCGGCGCCCGAGATGGCGACACGCTGCTTCGCGCGGTGCGACGACGCCGGCTTCACGGGATCGGTCGAGATCCTGCACGCACTGTCCGACACGAACCCCGTCGGCACACAGGGGCCGGTGTGGCTTGTCGACGGACGCGCCGTATGAGCGACGACCCGGTTTCCTGGTTTCTGATCGAGCGCGGCTGGAAGGTCGTCGACGCTGCAGGCGCAGAGGTCGGGTCGGTCGACGAGATCGTCGGCGACTCGGGCGACGACATCTTCAACGGCCTCGCGGTCTCGACGAGCCTGCTCGGGCGGCCGCGTTACGTCCCGTCGGAGCAGGTCGGGCTGATCACCGACGGTCGCGTCCAACTGCGGCTCTCGAAGGAGGAGGCGGAGCGGCTCGGCGAGTTCGAGGAACCTCCGACCACCGCTCAGATCCTGCCGGACAGCGCGAGCGCCATTCGTCGCGCAGAGGCGTCGATCGAGGCGCCGATCCATTCGCACGAGGAGCGGGTGAACTTCGTCACGCGAGTTCGCGACGCGTTCCGGCGCCTCTTCGGGCGCTAGCCCAACACGCCCGAAAGCTCGCGCGCAAGCGTGCGCGCATCCCGCTCGGAGAGCGCGACCACGAGCACTGTGTCGTCGCCTGCGAGCGTTCCGACGACCCGCTCGTGCGCCAGCTCGTCCAATGCTCGCGCGATCGCGGGCGCCGCGCCGAGCTCGCTCTGCAGAACGACGATGTTGCCGGCCGGCGTCACCCTGCGGCCGAACTGGGCAAGCACGCTGTTGAGCGCCTCGACCGGATCACCGCGCCGGCCGGCGTGTGGCATGACGTAGCGCGGCCGGCCGAACTGGTCGTGCGTCTTCTCGAGCCCGAGCTCGCGGACGTCGCGCGAGATCGTCGCCTGGGTGACCGAGCAGCCGGCGTCGGCGAGCGCGTCGAGCAGCTCGAACTGCGTCCCGACCCGCTTGCGCGCAACGACGCTCTCGATCAAGCGATGCCGTTCCGTCTTCGCCAGCTGCATAGAACGAGCATACGTATGCAGGGTTTCCAAGACGCGTTGCTTGGTAGAAATCACGTCGATGCTGCGCAAGCTCCTCTGGACGGGCCTGTACGGCGCGCTCGCCGCGCTCGCCACGGCCGTATCGCGACGCACCGCCGCGGGAATCTGGCGTACGCTCACAGGCGAGGAGCCTCCGACGCGGAAATGACCACGGCCGACCAAAAGGTGGAACGAGCGGCGAACAAGCTTCAGCGGTTCGCCAACGAGCTGGCGGGCGAGGGCGGCGTCAAGGCGAAGCTCGCCGAGCCGCTCGCCGAGGACGCGGACTTCATCCGCAAGCTGAAGCCGAGCCTGATCAAGGCGCGCGCTAGGGGCGAGGCGCCGACGAACCAGCCGCCGGGGAAGGCGCCGCTCTCATCGACGCTCGGTCAACAGCCGAAGAGGAAGAAGAAGCGCGGCGGCAGCCCCACTCCCTTCATCGTCGTCGGCGCGGCGCTGGTCGCCGGAATCGTCCTCGCAAGGTGGATCGACTGGAGGGGCCATGCCCACCCCAGAGACTGACGCGCAGGGTGTCGGCGCCGCCGTCAAGGAGGTAGCTGAGCGAACCAGCGCGATCGTCCACCTCGAGCTCGAGCTCGCGGCGCTGGAGCTCAAGCGCAAGATCACGGCGCTCGGGCTCGGGATCGGTTTCGCCTCCGCGGCGGCCGTCGTGCTCGTGTACATGGCCGGGTTCCTCTTCGCCGCGATTGCGGCCGCGCTCGCGCTCGTGATGCCGTGGTGGGCCGCGCTGCTCGTCGTCGCCGGGATCCTGTTGCTGCTCGCAGCGGCGTTCGGATTCGTCGCGGTGAACCGGATCCAGAAGGGGACGCCTCCTGTCCCGGAGCAGGCCATCGAGGAAGCGAGGCTGACGACGGAGGCGCTGAAGAGCAATGGCCGCTAACAACTCCCGCAGCGTCGCCGACGTCCGGCGCGAGATCGAGACCGAGCGCGAACAGCTCGCGGGTGCGGCCGAGTCGCTGCGCGAGAGCTTCAGCGAGGCGACCGACGTACGCGCGAAGCTCAGCGCAAACCTCCCCGCGGCCGCGATCGGTGCGCTGGGCGTGGGCTTCTTGCTGGCCGGAGGGCTCGGCGCAACCGGCCGGCTGATCTTCCGGCGCGGGCGCGAAGGCGAGACGAAGGCGCGCGTCGGGCGCTTCCGGCTTGTCGACCGCGACTGATCGCCAGAGCTCCGTCGGTGACTGGCTCGAGGCGCTGAAGGACAGCTTCAGGGCGTTCCTACGCGACGACGCGACGGGGCTCTCGAAGCAGATCGCGTATAGCTCGCTACTCGCATTCTTCCCCGCAGTCGCGTTCGTCCTCGGCGCGCTCGGGCTCTTCCACCTCTACGACAACGTCGTGAACCTGCTCGAGCCGATCGTGCCGAGCGGCGTAATCAGCTTCATCGACAATCTGCAGCAGGACTCGAGCGGATCGACATCGGCGTGGGCGTTCGTGATCGGCTTCGTCCTGGCGGTTTGGGCGGCGAGCGGTGCGATGAACACGATCATCAAGGCCGTCAACCGCGCGTACGAGCTGCAGGAGACGCGGCCGGTCTGGCGGTCGCGGGCGATCGCGATCGTGCTCGTGCTCGCGACCGGAGTCACGACAGCCGGCGTTTTCACGCTGATTATCGTCGGCGGCTCACTCGGCGACGCGATCGCGAAGAAGGCCGGGCTCGGCAGTGCCTTCCAGTGGACCTGGTCGATCGTGCGCTGGCCGCTCGCCTTCTGCGCACTCTTGCTCTTCTTCGCGCTCGTCTACTACCTCGGGCCGGACATGCGCCAGCGGAGGTGGAGATGGGTCACGCCGGGATCGCTGCTCGGCAGCGCGCTCTGGCTCGTGCTTTCGGGGTTGTTCGCGCTGTACGTGAAGTTCGCGGGCAACTACACGAAGACGTACGGGGCGCTCGCGAGCGGGATCATCCTCCTGCTCTGGCTGAACTACTCCGCGTTTGCGCTGCTCTACGGCGCGGAGCTCAACTCCGAGCTCGACCGCAAGGCCAAGCCGGCTAGGCGGGGAAGTTGACGACGAACCGTCCGCGCAACTTGGCCGTCTTGTCGGACTTGTAGGTGTAGACACCCGGCTGCAGCGTCACCGCCCAGGTGGCCTTGCCGCGCGTCTTCACGCCGGTCTTCTTGTTCACACCAGGGCCGGTGAGGTGGAAGTTGTCGGCCTTGCTGCGGTCGTTGACCGTGATCACCGCCGGGCCCGGTGGTGCGGACTTGGGCTTGAGCGAGATCGTCTTCCTCGGCCCGACGCTTGCCGTGAAGGAATTCGGCGTGATCGCGCCGGCGAGGAAGTAGCCACGCATCTGCGAGGCGTGTGCATCGCAGACGTACGTGTAGACGCCGGTGCCGATCGTCACCGTCCAGGTGGTGTCCTGTGTCTCACCGATCGGCGTCGACTGGTCGACGCCCGGGCCCCTCAAGTGGAAGTTGTGCGACAGCGAGCGGTCGCTGACCGCGATGTCATACGTGCCCGGAGCCAGTTGCGTGACAGCGTTGCCGTTCGCGTCGCGGAGGGAGATCACGAACGATTCGTTGGTTCCGACGACGGCAACAAGCTTCGGGTTATCGGCCTGAGCGACCGCCGAGGGAAGCACCAGAGCCGCGAGCAGCGTGACGAGAGCGATCCGTGTGGTCATGACCGGACTCTACGGCAGCCTCCGCGGTTCGGATTTCGCGGAGGGCGAGACCGGTCGCGATCAGGATCAGCCCGGCGAGGACGACGATCCAGAGCCTGGCACCCGTGAACGGGAGCGTTGCCACATGTTGCGCCGACGTCAGGACGCCCTCGCTCTGGCCTCGATGGCCACCGGAACTGGCAACCGCAGTGGTCGTCTCACCGCCGGCAGGCTTCGAACCCGGATCCTTCGGGGGCGTCTGCGTCGTCGTCACCACCGTGGTCGTCGTCGTCACAGGCGGGCCCGCCTCGGGCTGTGGATGCGGGTGTGGCGTGGGGGTCGGCGCAGGACCGCCACAGCTGCCGCCGTGATGGCTCTTGAGCGCGTGCACGTCGACCTGGTGGCCGCCGGCGCAGGGCGCCAGCTTGTGCGGTTGACTGTTCCCGGGACCGTGCAGGACGGCCTTTCCGGACGCGCCGTTGTGCTCGGCGATCTGCCCGGCCGTCTGGCCGTTGCCGTAGTGCTTCGTCTTGTCCGACTGCGCCTCGGCGTGCGTATCGTGCGCCGTCTCGTTCGAGGGCTTGAGGCCCGTCGCGTTCGCATCGGTCGTGGTCACGGGCGGTGCCGCGGTCGTTGTCGTCGTCGTGGCCTGCGCCGCCGGCGGCGGTGCGTCCTCCTTCTTCAGCTGTCCGGGCGCGCTTGCCGAGTTGCCCGGCGCGTCACCCTGGTTGCCGTTGCCGTTGCCGTTCCCGTTGCCCGCGTACGCCGCACCGGCGAACGCAAAGACGCAGAGAACGAGCACGCATGTGCTCGTAAGCCGCATGGTCCTCCTCCCCTTCCCCACGTCTCACGTTACGGAGGAGGCCGGGGCCGTCCATAGGACCTAGGTCTAGTTCACGCCCGAAGCTCGGCGCCGAATGCAGCCTGCAGCTGTGCGACGATGCGGTTGCGAAGCTCGGCCGCCTCTTCGTCGGTGAGCGTCTTCTCCGGCGACTGGAATGTGACCGCGAAGGCGACCGACTTCTTGCCCGGGCCGATCTGCTCGCCGCGGTAGACGTCGAAGGCGCGCATCTCGCGCAGCGCGTCTCCTGCAGCGTCCTCCGCCGACGCGACGAGGTCGCCGGCGGCGACCGACTCGTCCACCACGAAGGCGAGGTCCTGCCGCACCGGCGGGAAGGTGATCACGTCTTCGTAGACGACGACGTCGGGAGCACGTGCAGCGAGGGCGTCGACGTCCAGTTCGAACGCTCCCCACTCGCCGGGCAGCTGCGGGTCCCTCAGTGCAAGCACCCATCCGTCCTGTGTCCGCGCGCCGCGGGCACTGTGCGGAAGGTCGTCCGCCGGCTCGAACGCGACGGGAACGGCAAGGGCCTCGTAGAGCGCTTCGACCGCGCCTTTCGCGACCGTGTACCCGCCCTGGACGATGCCGCCTAGATGCCAGCGCTCGTCGGGGAGCTGGCCGCCGCTCGGCAGGTAGACGTGCGCGAGCTCGAACAGGGCAACGCCTTCGTTGCCGGCGTCGACATTTCGCAGCGCAGACGCCGTGAGCCCCTCGAGCAGCGACGTTCGGAGCACGGCCTGCTCGCTCGACAGTGGTTCCTCGAGCCTGAATGCCTCCGGGTCTGCTTCCTCCGAAACCAGGCTCCAGGTGTAGGCCTCGAAGTAGCCGAAGCCGACGAGCGTGTCCTGGATGGTGCGGCGGACGCGCTGGAGCTTGGACAGCCGGCCGAACATCTCCCGGCGCTCGGGCAGTCGCGGCGGGACGTCGTCCAGACGGAAGCGAACGACTTCCTCGACGACGTCGATCTCGCGAGTCACGTCGCGCGCGCGCCAGGTCGGCACCGTCACGGCCTCGCCGTCGAGCTCGAAGCCGAGCCGCCGGAGCCGCTCGTCCTGCTCGTCCGCCCCGATCTCGAAGCCCGCAACACGGTTCGCCGGTTCGTGCCCGAACCGGACGACGGGCCGTTCGGGCAGCTGTTCGTGCACGTCCGTCTCGCCCGTCCAGCGCGCGCCGGCTTGCTCGACGAGCAGCTGCGTCGCGAGCTTCGCCGCCTGCTCGGCGACGTAGGGGTCGACCCCTTTCTCCCAGCGGTTCGACCCTTCCGTCCGTAGGCGCAGGCGCTCGGACGTTCGGAAGATCGTGTAGGGCTCGAAGTTCGCAGCCTCCAGCAGGACGTCGGTCGTCGACTCGCCGATCTCCGTCTCCTCTCCGCCCATGATCCCGGCGAGCGCGACCGAGCGCTCGGCGTCGGCGATCATCAGGTCATAGGGCTCGAGCGAGCGGTCGACACCATCGAGCGTGCGCAGCCGCTCGCCCTCGTGCGCCCGCCGCACGACAATCCGGCCGCCCGCGAGCGCGGCGTGATCGAAGGCATGCAGCGGGTTTCCGAGCGCGAGCATCACGTAGTTCGTCACGTCGACGACGTTCGAGATCGGACGCATGCCCGCACCGAGCAGGCGCGCCTTCAGCCAGAGTGGCGATTCAACGATCGAGACGTCGCGAAAGAGCCGGCCGACGTAGCGCGGGCAGCCCTCATGGTCGTCGACCTCCACGTCGACCGGCTCGTCGCCGGCGCGCGGAGGATCGGTTCCGGGCGGCGGCGCAAGGTCGACGTCGTACAGCGCGGCGACCTCGCGCGCGATCCCGTAGACCGCCAGCTGGTCCGGGCGGTTGTGCCCGGTCTCGAGCTCGAGGATCTCGTCGCTGAGCGGCAACACGTCCGCCAGCGGCGTCCCCGGCTCGATCCCGTTCTCGAGCACGATGATCCCGGTGTGGTCGGTGCCGAGATCCACCTCGTCCTCCGCCAGGATCATCCCGTCGCTCGTCTCGCCGCGGACCTTTCGACGGTCGAGCTGAAGCCCGTTCGGAAGCACCGCGCCGGGGAGCGCGACGGCGACGGTCGCGCCGGCGCCGAAGTTCCAGGCGCCGCAGACGATCTGGCGCGCGTCGCTCTCGCCCACGTCGACCTGGCACAGCTGGAGCCGGTCGGCGTTCGGATGCTTCTCGGCTGCGAGCACTCGGCCGACGAGGAAGAGGCCGAGGTTCCCGTCCACGTCGACGACGCCGCGACGCTCGATTCCGTCGACCTCGCAGCAGGAGATGACGAGGCGCTGCGCGAGCTCGTCCGTCGTCACGGGAACCGCCACGTACTCACGGAGCCAGCTCATCGGGACGCGCATCAGAACTGCCTCAGGACGCGGAGGTCGTTCTCCCAGAACATCCGGATGTCCGGGATCGCGTGGCGTTGTGCGGCGATGCGGTCGATCCCCAGGCCCCAGGCGAACCCGGACCACGCACTCGGGTCGAGGCCGACGTTCTCGAACACGGCCGGATCCACGACACCGGCGCCGCCCATCTCGAACCACCCTGTGTGCTTGCAGAAGACGCAGCCCTTGCCGTCGCAGAGGAAGCAGGTGACGTCGAACTCGACCGACGGCTCCGTGAACGGGAAGAAGCTCGTACGCATGCGGACCTGGCGGTCGCCCCCGAACATCTCGTGGAAGAAGTGCAGGAGCGTCCCCTTGAGGTCGGCGAGCGTGATGTCGCGGTCGACTGCGAGCGCCTCGACCTGGTGGAAGTTCGGCGTCGAGCGCGGGCTGGGCGTGTCACGGCGATAGACGCGGCCGAGCGAGGCGATGTAGATCGGCGGCTTGCGCGACTCCATGACGCGGATCTGCCCGGTCGAGGTGTGCGTGCGCAACAGGGTCTGGTCGTCGATGTAGAAGGTGTCACGGTGTGACCTCGATGGATGCGTGAGCGGTTGGTTGAGCGCGTCGAAGTTGTGCCAGACGGTCTCGACTTCACGGCTGTCGACGATCTCGTACCCCAGCCCGAGAAAGATGTCCTCGATCTGGCGGATGATCTGGCTGAGCGGATGGAGCCGGCCACGCGGTAGGGGCGTGCCCGGCAGCGTCACGTCCAGCGACTCGTCCAGCCGCGCCAGCTCGGCCCGCTCGAGCTCCGCGTCGCGCTTGTCGAACGCCGCCTCGAGCCGCTCGCGCGCCGCGTTCAGCGTCATTCCGCTCTCGCGGTCGCGGACGCCGCGCAGCGCCTGCTTCAGCTCGCTCTTGCGTCCCAGGTAGCGGACGCGCGCGTCTTCGAGCTCCGCTGGGGTGGCCGCGGCCGCGACCGCGCCTTGAGCCTCGCGCTCGAGGGCCTCGACGTCCACGGCGGCGACTGTAA
>DATFTK010000095.1:0-4679 GCA_035262005.1 Gaiellaceae bacterium
GGCGTCTCCGTCGAGATCGTCGACCTGCGCACGGTGCTCCCGTGGGACAAGCAGGCGGTGCTCGAGTCGGTCAGGAAGACGTCGAAGGCGCTCGTGCTGCACGAGGACACGCGCACCGGCGGCTTCGGCGCAGAGATTGCAGCGACGATCGCCGAGGAGGCATTCGAGGACCTTGACGCGCCGGTCAAGCGGATCGCGGCGCCCGACACGCCGGTTCCGTTCTCGCCGGCGCTCGAGAAAGCGTTCATCCCCCAGGTCGACGACGTCGCGGCCGGCCTGCGAGACTTGGCGGCGTACTAGTGCCCCTCCCAGCAATACTCGCCGGCGCCTCGCCCACGATCACGCGGCACCAGAGTCCACCCTCGCCCTTAGCAAGGCAAACCAGCCTTGCTGCGGACGAGTGCGGCCTCTGGCTTGGTGCTCGCGACCGAGGAGCTCGACAGCATCACTGGAAGGGGCACTGATGGCCACCACGGAAGCGATCGACGTCGTCATGCCGCAGATGGGCGTGTCCGTCTCCGAGGGCACGATCACGAAATGGCTGAAGCAGCAGGGTGAGCAGGTCGAAGCCGACGAACCGCTGCTCGAGATCTCGACCGACAAGGTGGACACGGAGGTACCGAGCCCCGGCAGCGGCGTCCTCACGGAGATCCTCGTCCAGGAGGGCCAGACGGTCGAGGTCGGGACGAAGCTCGCCGTCATCGGCGGCGACGGCGCGCAGGCGCAGGCTCCTCCGCCGCCCGAGCCTGCGACGACCGAACCAGCCGCCGAGGCGGCAGCGGCGTCGACCCCGGAGACTCCCGCGCCGGCCGCACCCGCGCAACCCGAGCCCGCACACTCGGCGAACGGCAAGACGTTCGTGTCGCCTGTCGTCGCGAAGATCGCGTCGGAGCACGGCGTCGACCCGAGCCACGTGCAGGGCACCGGCCGCGGCGGCCGCGTGACGAAGAAGGACATCCTGAGCTTCATCGAAACGGGCGCACCCAAGGAGGCCCCCGCCGAGATCCCGGCCGCGCCCGCGCCGACCCCGGCGCCTGCGCCCGTGCAGCCTGCCGCACCCGAGCCCCCGCAAGCGGCGCCTGAGCCCGCACCACCTGCAGCCGCACCGACGCCTGCGCCCGCGCCGGCCGCCGCACAGCTGGGCGAGAGCTTCGAGCCGATGTCTGCGATGCGCAAGGGGATCGCGGAGCACATGCGCCGCTCCCTCGACACCTCGGCGCATGTCACGAGCGCGATCGAGGTCGACATGTCGAAGGTCAGCGCGATCCGTGCGAAGCTGAAGAAGGAGTACCAGCAGAGCTACGCCGTCAACCCGACGTATCTGATCTTCGTCGCGCGCGCCGCGACCGACACGCTGCGCGAGTACCCGTGGATCAACGGCGAGATCCGCGGCGACCAGATCGTCACGCGCAACTACGTCAACCTCGGCTTCGCCGTCGAGCTCCAGGACGGGAAGGGCCTGATCGTCCCGGTCGTCAAGAACGCGGAAGGGCTCAACCTCCTGGGCATGGCCAGAGCCGTCACCGACATTGCGCAGCGCGCGCGCGACAAGAAGCTCCTGCCGGACGAGGTGCAGGGCGGCACTTTCACGATCACGAATCCGGGCGGATACGGCACGTTCCACGGCACGCCGGTGATCAGTCAGCCGCAGGCGGCGATCCTCGGCACGTACGCAGTCGTCAAACGCCCGTGGGTGGTGCAGGACGACCTTGGCCAGGACGTGATCGCGATCCGGCCGATCATGAACCTGACGCTGACGTACGACCACCGCCTCGTCGACGGCGCGCTCGCCGGCCGCTTCCTCCGCGACCTGCGGCACAGGCTCGAGACCTGGGACGAATCGGTCTACTAGACCGCCGCCGGAGCGTTCCGAACGGTGAACGCCACGAACCAATCCTCTTTCGTCTCGCCGTCGATCGTCAGCCGGATCTCGTAACGGCCCTCCTCGAGCACGAGCGGCCCGAAAGGCACGACGAGCGGCGCGTCGACCGGCGTTCCGGGACGAAGCCCAGCCGGGCGGCCGGCCTCGAACTCGCCCTCGGCGCGGATGGTCTCGCCGTCGGGAGTCGGCACGCCCTGCCCGTCGGCGTCGAGCAGCTCGAGCCGGAACAGGTGCTTTTGATTCGTCTGGTCCCAGGGGATCTGGAACAGCGCCGCGACGAAGAAGCCAAACGGCCCCTGCGAGGTCATCATCGACCAGCCGCCGCCGATCACGTCCAGTTTTCCGTTCGCGACGCGCGCGAAGTCGGCGAGGAGGAGGGTGATCTTCACGGGCGCTCGAAGGCTACGCTGAACACGTGAGCCGCGGCGCGTACGTCCTCGACCTGGAGCTCGTCCCCTACCGGGACGCCTGGGACCTGCAGCGCTCGCTCGCCGGCGCCGTGTCGCAAGGTGCGATCCCGGATACGGTCGTCTTCCTCGAGCACCCGCCGGTCGTCACGCGCGGCCGGCGAACGGACGACGAGGAGCTCCACGTTCCCGAGACTGCGGACGTCGAGGTCGTCGAAACCGACCGCGGCGGCAAGTCGACCTTCCACGGTCCCGGCCAGCTCGTGTGCTACCCGATCCTCGACCTGCGCCGTCACGGCAAGGACGTCAAGAAGTACGTGCGCGATCTCGAGGAGGCGCTGATCCGGACACTCAGTCCTCTCGGCCTCGAGGCGACGCGCATCGACGGGCTCACCGGCGTGTGGCTCCAGCGCCCGCCGCGCAAGATCGCGTCGATCGGCGTCCACATCTCGCGTTGGATCACGACGCACGGCTACGCGCTCAACGTCGACCTCGACCCGGCGCCGTTCACGGAGTGGATCACGGCCTGCGGGCTCGAGGACGCGGCGTTCACGACGATCGCGCACGAGCTCGCCCGCGACGTCACCGTGGACGAGATCCGCCCGCTCGCCCATTCGGCCCTGGCCGAGGTCTTCGGGCTCGAGCTCGAGCCGCTCCCGGCAGACGGCGGCCACGGCCTCTGGCCGCAGCCGGTGCACGAGCAGCTCGCGGCTAAGTCCTAACCAAGACGCGCCTTCAGAGTTCCTACGCCGGTGGTAAGCCGCTTCAGGTTAAGACGGTCACGCGGGCGAAGCCCGCGCTCCCTCTTTGCGGCGCCGTCAAGTCGGCGCCTACGGCAACCAGCCGTCGCGGTAGCGAGTCGGCTCGCGCTGCGTGAACCGCGCGTACGCGACGTGCGGGTCGGTCGTCTCCTCCTCCGAGCTCGCGTTGTAGCGCGCGGCCGTCTCGTCGAGCGGATAGCCGCCCCAGTCCGGGCCGTCCTGGTGCTCCCGTGCGCCGACGGCCACGACGACGCAAGGCCCACTGCCGGCGCCGACGATGACGTGATTCATCTTGGGCGGACAGTGGACGAAGTCCCACTGCTTGAGCGGCCGCTCCTCGCCTTCGGCGATCAGCAGCGCCTCACCCGAGACGACGAGGAAGTCCTCCTGGTCGGCCTCCCAGTGGTACATGGACATCGGGTTCCCCGGGTCGAGCACGAAGATGTTGACCCCGACCTGGTCGAACTCCGGGTCGCCGTCGAAGGACATGACCTTCCCGCGCTCCCCGCGGTCGTACCAGACGACGTCGCGCGCGTTCACGACGAACCAGCCCTCGCCCGTCGGGACGAGCCCGTGCTCCGTCTCCTCCAGCCGGGCCTGCGGAACCCCCACGTCCATAGACTGACAGAGATGCAGAGCTCTCTGCCCGTTGCCGAGCGCCCACGCCGGCCCGAGTGGATGAAAGTGCGCGCGCCGCGCGCCGACTCCCGCTACTTCGACGTCAAGAAGCTGATCCACGGCGCCAGCCTGCACACGATCTGTGAGGAGGCGCGCTGCCCGAACATCGGCGAGTGCTGGGGGCGCGGGACGGCGACGTTCCAGATCCTCGGCGACACGTGCACCCGCGCGTGCCGCTACTGCTACGTGCACAGCGGCAAGCCTGAGAGCCCGCCCGACCCGCTCGAGCCGCTGCGCCTGGCGAACGTCGCCGCGCAGATGGAGCTGAAGCACGTCGTCGTCACCTCGGTCGACCGCGACGACGTCCCCGACCGCGGCGCCGGCCACTACGCGGCCACGATCCGGGCGCTGAAGGCGAAGGTGCCGCACGCATCGGTCGAGGTGCTGACCCCCGACTTCCTCGGCGTCGAGGAGGAGGCGCTGCAGACGGTGCTCTCGGCCCGGCCCGATGTCTTCAACCACAACATCGAGACGGTGCGAAGGCTGCATGCCCGCATGCGCGGCGCGAAGGCGAGCTACGACAAGGCGCTCTGGCTGCTGCGGCGCGCGAAGGAGATCGCCGGCTACCCGGTGCTGACGAAGTCGGGCATCATCGTCGGGCTCGGCGAGACGAACGACGAGGTCGTCGGCACGATGCGCGACCTGCGCGCGCACGATGTCGACGTCGTCACGATCGGCCAGTACCTGCAACCGAGCCCGAAGCACGCGCAGATCGACCGCTGGGTGCACCCGGACGAGTTCCGCTGGTTCCGCGAGCAGGGTGAGGCACTCGGCTTCGGCTCCGTTTTCTCGGGACCGCTCGTGCGCTCGAGCTACCGGGCCGAGGAGCAGCGGCTCGCGGCCGAGGGCGGCTCGCGCGCCGTCGCCCACTAGGCCACCGGCACGGTCTCCAGTCCCGCCTCGCGGATGCGGCCCGCGATCTCCGGTAGCGCGGCGACCGTGCGCTCCCAC
>DATFTK010000096.1:0-3036 GCA_035262005.1 Gaiellaceae bacterium
AGCGTCTCCGGCTCGGCGTCGAAGTTGAGCAGGTGATAGGTGCCCTCGGGCTTGTGCTGGATCTCGTAGGCGAGCCGACGGCGTCCCCACACGTCGTGCCCGACCCACTTGCCTCCGCTCTGCTGCACCAGATCGCGCGCACGCTTGACGATCTCCTCCTGCCGGCCTTCCGGCAGATCGGGATCGAGCATGAGCAGAATTTCGTACGCAACCACGTTCCCCGAGACCTCCCTTCCTCTGGTCTGAATCGGCCCCGTCTGCGAGCGCCACTCGGGAACACGCGGCGCGATGACGGGGCAGGAAGCGGCGGCCAGTGTAGCATCGGCCCATGCGCCGTCCGTGGGCGTGGGCCGAGCTTCTGTGCCATCGCGGCGAGTCTGCGGCCGACGGCGTCGACCCGCGTGCGGAGGAGCTCCGCGTCAAGCTCGCCGAGTCGCGCGACCAGGCCGAGCCGGAGCCGGCGCCGGAGGGCCCGGAGTCCCGCCGGCGCGCGGTGCACGAATCGGCCCGCTCGACCGTCGAGCAGATGCGGAAGCGCTAAGTCGCGACTCGCGCAATCGCGAAGGTGATCGCGAAGCCCGCGATCGTCAGGCCGACACGCCTCCACGACGGATGGCTGTGTGCTTCCGGGAGCAGGTCGGTGGCGCCCATCGACAAGAAGAACCCGGCGTAGAGCGACAGCAGGTACGCGAGACCGCGGTCCGAGATCGACAACATGGAGCCGATGACGGCGCCGACGAGGGGCGCAAGCGCGTCGGCGGTCAGCCAGCGCAGCGCTTGCCGTCGGTCGTCGCTCTGGAACAGCACGAAGCTGACCGTGTTCATGCCGTCCGCGAAGTCGTGGCTGACGACGGCGATGAAGACGAGGAGGCCCGTCGCCGTGCTGACCTGGAAGGCGAGCCCGATGCCAAGGCCGTCGATCAGGCTGTGGATGGAGAGCGCGGCGGCACCGAGCGCTCCGACCCGGGCATGCGCCCGCGCCTGGTCCGGCTCGTCGCGGTGATGAAGGACCAGGACGCGCTCGGCGAGGAAGAAGAGCACGAATCCCACGCCGACAAATGCGAGTGCGTCACGCGGCTCGAGGATCTTGAGCGCCTCGGGCAGCACGTCGAACAGCGCGACGGCGACCACGATGCCGCCCGTGAAGGCGATCACCGTCGTCAGTTCGCCCCGCAGACGGAGCGCGAGAAGCCCGCCCGCGAGCGTCGAGAGGACGGTGACTCCTGCGAGCGGAACTGCGATCCAGGTCAGTGCAACGTCTCCGCGTAAATGAGAACGATTCTCGTAATCACGAGCCGAACGGTACACTCCAGGTCAATGTCCTGGGCAACCGATGCGCTCTCCGCCCTCGACTCCGCCGGCTACCGACGGGGCGGCGCGCGGGCGGCGGTCGTCGAGCTTCTCGGCCGGCAGGACTGCTGCCTGAGCGCCCAGGAGATTCACGACCGCCTGCGCAGGGCGCGCCGTCCGGTCGGGATCGCCTCGGTCTACCGCGCGCTGGAAGCCCTCGCCGACCTCCGGCTCGTCAAGCGCGTCGAGGCGGGCGACGGCGTTGCGCGGTATGAGCCCGCGACGTCTGACGGCGATCACCATCACCATCTCGTCTGCCGCGACTGCGGCAAGGTCGAGGCGTTCAGCGACTTACGCCTCGAGCGGGCGATCGACCGCGTTGCCGGCGGCCTCGGCTATGCCGTCGACGAGCACGAAGTCGTGCTCGTCGGGGCCTGCGCCGACTGCAGCTAGCCGGAGAGCAGGAACGCCTGCGCGCCGGCTGCCAGGCCGCGCGCGACCTTCTGCTGGTACGGCCCCGAGCGGAGCAGGCGCCCCTCCGTCGGGTTCGTCATGAAGCCGGTCTCGACGAGAATCGCCGGCACGTTGGCCCAGTTGAAGCCGGTGAGGTCCGAGCGGAACAGGACGCCGACGTTCGTCGCGCCGGTCGAGCGAACGACCGCGGACTGCACGTCGCGGCCCGCGTGGAGGCTGCGCGTGTAGATGTCGTCCGTCCAGCCCCGGTGCAGCGCTGGGACGAGCGTCTTGACACCGTGCTGCGAGCGGTCGTTCGAGCCGTCGGCGTGGATCCGGATCATCAACGCCGCATGCCGCACGTTGCAGAAGCTCGCGCGAGCGATGTTGCCGCCCGCGTAGGTCGGCCCGGTTCGCGTCATCGCCACGCGGTAGCCGTCACGCTGCAGGAGAGCGCGCGTTCGCAGAGCGATCGCGAGCGCGACCGGCGCCTCGCCGGGCGCGCCGCCGCCGTCCTTGATCTTGCGGATGCTCGAGCCCGGCCCGATCGGCTCCGTCTGGCGGCCGACGGCGGGAATCGTCCCATGACCCGGGTCGAGGCAGACCAGCGGGGTTGGAGCTAGGGCGAACACGGGGAGGAAGTCTGCCTGTGAACGTGCTCGCCGCCCTCGACAAGGCGCTCGGCGGGTCTCGCGTCACACGCGGCGCCTGCTCGGGCCGGTGAACGGACTGCTGGTGGACGGGTAGTTTCAGGAAGTCGTCGCGAGGGGCAACTTCCCTGCGATGGCGACCCGTGAACTGCCTCCGGACGTTGCCGCCGAGCCGGGCGGACCGCCGCCGCGCGAACGCTACTGGTGGGTGTGGCTCCTCATCCTGCTCGTGCTCGTCGTCGCGGGGCTGGTCGTCTGGTGGCTCCTCGCGCGGGGAACCGACAAGTCGGCTGTTCCTGACGTGATCGGCCTCAAGTCGGCGGCGGCGGCGCAGCGCATTCACGACGAGCACCTCAACGTCACGCCGGTCACGGGCCAGAGCAGGCGGCCGCCCAACGTCGTCTTCACCCAGGCGCCCGGCGCCGGAACGCGGCTCGACCACGGTCAGACGGTGACGATCTCGATCTCCAGCGGCCACATCCCGGTTCCGAACGTGACGTCGCAGCCCGTACAGCAGGCGCAGACGACACTCGTCAATGCCGGGTTTGGGGCGCAAGTCTCGCGCGCCGCGTCGTCGCGTCCGAAGGACATCGTCGTCACGCAGAGCCCCGCCGCCGGTGTGACCGCGCTCGCCGGCACGACG
>DATFTK010000097.1:0-7209 GCA_035262005.1 Gaiellaceae bacterium
GTCGACCCACAGCTCCGGCTGGATGCTCGTCATCCGGGGTTCTTTCCGCCTGCGGCCTCATCGATCTGCGACCGCGCCTCGGCGACCGCCTGCTCGAGCGTCAGCCCTGCGCCGCCGTGGTGCTCCGCCTCGTACGCCCCACCGAGCCGCTCGCGGGCGCCCGACATCAAGCGCTCGTAGCGCTGCCGTTCGGTCAGGAGCATCCGGAACCCGAGCCGGCGCTCCTGGTCCTCCGAAACACCCCAAAGCCGCGCCGCCGTTCGGTCGTCGCCCTTTTGCAGAAGCGCGCACGCGATCCCGGCGACGCAGTAGACCTGCACGCGGCGACTGCCGGTTGCGTCGGCGTATGCCATCCCTTCGGCAAAGTGGTGCAGCGCCGCGTCGGGATCCGAGCGATCGAGCGCGAGATCGCCGAGGCTGTGCAGCGTGCTCGTCAGCTGTTGGTCGAAGCCGCGCGCCCGTGCGCGCGCTGCCGTCTCTTCGAGCAGGCGTTCAGCGTCGTCGTAGTCCCCGCGGTCGCGGTAGGACTCGCCAAGCCACTGCAGCTCGTTCAGGAGCAAAGCCTCAGCGCCGGCCTCTTCGTACAGCGGCAGCGCCTGTTCGTCGTACGCGATAGCACCGTCGAAATCGCCCCGGCGCCACGCGACGCTGGCCAACCTGCTCAACGCCGCAGCCAGCTCGAGCGGATCGTCCTGTTCGCGGCGCAATTCGAGCCCTTCCTGCCAGAACCTGTCCGCCCGGTCGACGTCGTCGTGCGTGTAGTACGCGATTCCGCCAGCCGCGCCGAGAGCGGCCGCGCGCACGTCCAAGGGGAGAGACTCGTCGTCGACGGGCGCACTTGCGAGCCAGTCTGCGGCATCGCGAAATTGCGCCCGGTTCAGCCAGAAGCGCCAAAGGGCCGCCCCGAGACGGAGTGCGCCTTCGCGTCGGCCGGTTTCGCGCAACCCGGCGAGCGCCGCGCGAAAGCTCGGCAGCTCCCGCTCGAAGCGGTCGAGAGACTCTGCGCTCAGGTCACGCATCCCCGAAAGCCGCTCCCGTGCGTCGAGCTCTTCCGCGACACCGAGGAAGTAGTCGTCGTGGTGCTGCCGCAGAGACGACTCGTCAGCGAGATCGCGCAGCTTTTCGAGTGCGAGCCCTTTGATCGTCCCGAGCATGAAGAAGCGTCCGTCGGCGCCGTGCCGCAGCAGGCTTTTGTCGACCAGCGACTGCAACGCGTCGAGCTCGGCGGCACAGACGGCTTCCGCCGCCTCGAGCTCGAAGCTCTCCGCGAACACGGCCAACCGCGCGAACAACCGCTGCTCGTCGTCGGTGAGAAGGCGATAGCTCCACTCGACAGTCCCACGCAGCGTGCGCTGTCGCTCAGGTACATCCTGCGCACCGGACGTCAGCAAGTCGAGGCTGCGACCGAGGCGCTCGAGGATCTGTCCGGGCTTCAGCACTTTCACGCGCGAGGCAGCGAGCTCGAGCGCGAGGGGAAGCCCGTCGAGCCGCTCCGCGATCTGACGCACCGCAGCATCGGGCTCGAAATGAGGCTCGAGCTGCCGTGCGCGCTGCGTGAAGAGTGCGACGGCGTCGTCAAGTGGGAGCGTCGGCACCGGAAACTCCTGCTCGGCCGCAATATTGAGCCGGCTTCGGCTCGTGGCGAGGATGCGCGCATCCAGCCGGGCGACAACGGCTGCCGCGTCCGGGAGCAGCTGCTCGAGGTTGTCGAGGACGAGTAGCGTGCGCTTGTCTCTGAGGAACTCGTGCAGGTCGTCGGGACCACCGACCACCTGTGCGATGGTCGGTTCGATCAACTTCGGATCCTGTACGGCGGCGAGCGAGACGAACCACACGCCGTCGCCGTACGGTTCGACGCTCTCGGCAGCCGCTTGCAACGCCAGCCGAGTCTTGCCCGAACCGCCTGGGCCGGTGAGCGTGACGATGCGATGCACGTCGAGCAGCGCGAGCACCTCGGCGAGCTCGCTTTCGCGTCCGACGAACGGCGTCGGCTGCACCGGAAGGTTCGTCTGGTCGAGGCTCCTCAGCGGCGGGAACTCGTCGTCGTCGAGCTGGTAGAGCCGCTCAGGGGCCGCGAGATCCTTGAGCCGGTGCACGCCGAGGTCGCGCAGGCGATCTGCGCCGGCGAGATCGCGCGTTGCCTGCGAGACGAGAATCTGGCCGCCGTGACCCGCAGCGGCGATGCGCGCGGCTCGATGCACATCGATCCCGACGTATCCCTCCTCGGTCACTGTCGGCTCGCCCGTGTGCAGGCCCATGCGCAGGCGAATCGGTCCGTCGGCGAGCGCTTCGCGCCCCGCCGCGGCTGCGGCCAGCGCGTCGGACGCCTTCGCAAAGGCCACGAAGAATGCGTCTCCCTCCGTGCCCACCTCTACGCCCCCGTGGCGCCCGAACTCCTCGCGCAGCCTGCGACGGTGATCGGCCAGCACGTCCGCGTACTCGTCGCCGAGCTCCTGCAGAAGCCGGGTCGAGCCTTCGATGTCGGTGAACAGGAGCGTGACGGTGCCATGTGGAAGCGACACGTCCGAGCGCATGCGCTCGACCATAGCGGCTTGGTGGAGCGAGGTTCGTTCGCGGACAGCCTGCCGCCGACGCCCGGCGAACATCAAGCCGGCCTGAGCTTCGAGCGAAGGACGGCGCGCACCAGTTGGCCGTAGTCGCTGCCGTCGGGACGCTCGTCCGTTGTGGCCAGCACCGCCTCGACGGTCGGGGGGTCTGAGACGATGCGGGCCAGGTCGTCGAGGGCGGACGCCAGCTCGGCCGACGGTTCCGCGACACGCAACTGCCGGCGCCACGGCGCGCCCGCGCGGGCGTCGTCGAGGATGGTGTTGAGCCGGTCCGGTGACGCTGCGAGCGCCTCGGCGACCGCCTCCGCCCAGCAGGTGAGGATGGTGAGCTCCACGGCCTCGAGGGAGGCCGGCTCATCATCAACGAGGGCTTCGGGCTTCGCGACACCCCTGTGGTCCCCGCGGTCGAGGGCGCGGATCTGGCGGACGCCTTCGGCGGTGACGTCGGCAGTGTTGGCGACCGGGCGACGGCCATCCGCGCTGCGGCGGGTCGTCCGACCTATGTGGATGTGGATCAGCACCGCGTGCGCGTCCACATCGAGCGGGATCTCGCGAAGACCGCGCACCGGGTCCTTCCAGAGTGAAACCACTCGCGAGGGAGGCCGCCCCGGAGGCAGCGACCGCTGCACGAAGCCGAACGAGGTGAGGGTGACCACGGCGGACCCGGGGTCGTCGGCCAGGACGCTCGCATAGCGTGCCGTCCATCGCGACGCCAGCTGTGGGCCGTCGAGGAGGGTCGTCACCACGAGTGTCGGCCCGATGACCCGAAGCAGGTCGGCCACCTCGTCGAGGCGGGCCAGATCCTCGCAGACAACCGACACCAGGGTGACGCCGTCGCCCAGTTCCAGGATCTGCACGGTTCGCCTGGGGACCGTCATGGCCTCCCACCACCGCACTCCAGACGGCGCCGGCGGGAGGGCGGCAGCCAGGTGGTACTGCTCGATCTGCTTGTCGTCGAGGAACCACCGGTTGTGCTTGTTCTGGCGGTAGCGCCACCAACGCCCGCCGAACCAGACGCCGAGATGCAGCCAGTTGGCGCCGAAGCGACCGGCGGGGTCGGGTGGCTCACGTACGCCTGCGACGACGAGGAAGACGCCATGACGGGCGAGGAGTTCCTCGAGCTCGTCGATTTCGCCCGGACGGAGCGCGCCCTCGGGGAGGACGACGATCTCGACGGAACCCTCCTGGTTCCGCGCCGACTGGAGGACCCGGTCAGCCAGGTCGAGGTCGAGCAACTCCCCTGGTGCGAACTCGAAGAAGCCATACGGGTCGAACTCGGCGCGCTCGACGGCCCCGATCGGCTTGAAGTCCTGTGCGTCGATGCGCAACGGCCACGGCAGCATCAGCACGTTCCCCTCCTCTGCCGTGCCTCCCGGCCCGAGCGTCCGCGCCGGGATCCGGTTCCAGACCACGTCGACGTCGGGGCCACGGACGCAGACGTAGCGCGACAGCGAGCGGATCGAGGGGCCGCCCGCCGGGTTGCGCACGCGCGGGAGGACCCGAAGCCGCTGCCGGCTGACCCGCGAGAGGGTTCCGGTCCGCGCCAGGAGCTCCCGTGCCCGGGCGCGAAAACGGTGCCCCGCGCGCGGCACATCGGCGACCGCGACACCAGTGCCCGCGCACGCCTCGTCTGCGATCGCGTGCAGCGTGATCAGCGCCTGGCAGATCCGCCAGGCGCGGCCTGTCGCCAGCTCGTCAAGCGTCGTCGCCGAGCGTTCGCACACGACCGCCCATTCCTCCGCGACGAGTCCGGGGAGCTTCGTCCCGTCGCCCTCTACCCAGGCGCACCAGCCGGCGCTGGCGTTGGCAATCGCACCGTGCCAGTCCGGGATTTCCGGCGGCGGCCAGCTGGCGCCGTCCGGCGGGGAGACGGCGAACCGGTACGCCTCCGAGCGGTCGAGCAGAGCATCGCTGAACGCGAAGAGATCAGGAGCCCATTCCAGCAGCTCGTCCCCGAGCTGCCGTCCGGCGATGTCGCGCCACAGCGACTCGACGGTCGACGCCCGACCCCCGGAGTCGAGGGAGCTCCCCTCCGCGTCCATCATCAAAGAGTAGGCCTGGTAACCGGAGGCGATGCGGGGCTCGGCGCTCCGCCCCGACCATACTCCGACGCGGCGCAAGGGCGCTTCGACACCCGAAGTGCTTTCGTCGAGACCTACGACTCGACGGGCACCGGCACCCGGGTGGACGGCGACTTCTACCTAGCGATCCTCGGCTCAGAAGGGTCGCGCAGAGGCGTTCCAGCTTTGGACGAGGCCGGCTTCCGGCTGCGGTGACGCGGCGGGTAGTTGCACCGTGACGCGGAGCCCGCCAGCTGGCCGGGGGGTGAGGGTGAGGGTCCCGTCGTGTGCTTGGGCGATGCTCTTGACGATCGCGAGGCCGAGGCCGGCACCTGCGTCGTCGGTGCGTATGCGTTTGGTGCCGCGAAGAAACGGTTCGGCAAGCGTGGCAACTGACTGTGGTGTGAGCTCGTCGCCTGTGTTCTCGACGGTGAGCACGGCACCTTTGGGCTGAACGCTGGTCGTGACCCACACGGTGCCCTGTTCGGGCAGGTTGTGGACGATCGCGTTGTGCACGAGGTTCGTGCTCAGCTGCAGCAGGAGCGCGTGCGAGCCGATGGTGGGGGTCGTGTCGCCCGAGGTCTCGATGGCGAGTCCGCGCTTCTCTGCGAGGGGGAGGAGCGTTTCGGTGGCTTCTTCGGCTACGAGGGACAGGTCGACGTGTTCTCGGGTGAAGGATCGCTGGTCGGCGCGGCTGAGCACGAGCAGTGCTTCGGTGAGGTCGATCGCTCGGGTGTTGACGGCATGGAGGCGGTCGACAAGTTCGTTGGTGTCGCGGTTCTGATCGTTGCGGGCGACGTCGAGAAGCGTCTGCGTGATCGCCAGCGGGGTGCGCAGTTCGTGGGAGGCATTGGCTGCGAATCTCTGCTGTTCGGCGACGTGTGCTTCGAGCCGCGCGAGCATGGCGTCGAAGGCGTCGGCGAGCTCGCGGAACTCGTCCTGACGTCCTTCCAACTCGATCCGGTGGGAGAGCGATCCATCCGCGGCCACGCGCGTGGCGTCGGTGATGCGGGCCACGGGGGCGAGCATGCGGCCGGCGAGAATCCACCCTCCCAGCAGACCGAACACCAGCAGGAACGCCATCACGACGGCCGCGATCGCACCGAAATCGCGCAGGAGGTCGGCGTGGCTGCGCACGATGAAGACCACACCGGGGTGCACACCACGCGAAAGGGAAAAGTACCCGGCGGCGAGCAGCACGAAGCCGGCGAGCATGAGGAAGCCGGCGTAGCTGACGGTGAGTTTGAGGCGAACGCTCAAACCAGGGGCTCTATCCACGGTCTCCTCGCTCACACCCGTTGTCTGGTTGCGTGTCGATGCGGTACCCGACGCCGGCGACGGTGGCGATGATCCCCGGTTCGCCGAGGCGTTTGCGCAGTGCCGAGACGGTGATGCGCACGGCATTGGTGAACGGGTCTGCGTTCTCGTCCCACGCTCGCCGTAGGAGCTCTTCGGCGCTGACGACACCGCCCTCGGCATCGACGAGGACTTCGATCACCGCGAACTGCTTCCTGGTCAGCGCGATGTAGCGGCCGTCGCGGTAGACCTCGCGGCGGAACGGATCCAGCCGCAGACCGGCGATCTCTTGCACGGGCGGCCTGCTGTGTGCACGCCTGCGGTCGAGCGCTCTGAGCCTGAGCACGAGCTCTCGGAGCTCGAACGGCTTCGTGAGGTAGTCGTCGGCTCCGAGCTCGAACCCGGTGGCCTTGTCGTCGAGCCGATCGGCAGCGGTCAGCATGAGGATCGGCATGCCGCTGCCGGAGGCGACGATGCGTTCGGCGATCTCGTCGCCGGAAGGCCCGGGAATGTCTCGGTCGAGGACGGCGATGTCGTAGGCGTTGATGCTGAGCAGCTCCAGGGCGGTGTCGCCGTCGTCTGCGATGTCTGCTGCCATCGCTTCCAGGCGCAGGCCGTCGCGGATGGCTTCCGCCATGTAGGGCTCGTCCTCGACGATCAACACGCGCATGCTCTGATGCTAGAGGGGTCGCGTATCGCCGGCATATCGAAAACCGCATACGTGCCGGCAACACCACGCTGCCTTCAATGGCCGCATGACCTACCGCGACCCAGTACGAACAACGCCCCGTCGCATTCCCAGGATCCTTGTCGCCGGCCCACTAGTGGTCATCGCGGCGATCGCGGCAGTCCTCGGCTTCCGATCGCTCGCGTCCTCGACGGCCTCATCGCCCATCGACGTTCTTCGGAGTGAGCAGCGTTCCGCGCTTGGCGGAGCGCTGCCCAGCAAGCTGTGGCCTGCATACGGCCAGGCCGCCGTCCAGATAGGACAGTCGCCGGTCCAGGCCGGACCGCATCAGCACGCGGCTGCAATCGCCAGCGTCGCGAAGGTGATGACCGCCTATCTCGTGCTCCGCGACCATCCGCTACGGCACGGCCAGGAGGGCCCGACGATCACCCTCACCGACGCGGATGTCGCCGACACCGACCGCCGGCGCGGACAAGAGGAGTCGGTCGTGTCCATCGCCGCCGGGGAGCAGTTGACCGAACGGGAGGCGCTGGAGGCACTGCTGCTCCCGTCGGCGAACAATATCGCCGCGGTTCTGGCGCCATGGGACGCCGGCTCG
>DATFTK010000098.1:0-18138 GCA_035262005.1 Gaiellaceae bacterium
GTACCTGATCGAGCCGGGCCGCGCCTCATACGAGCTCGACGACCTGGCTGCTGAATACGGCGTCGAGCCGATCCCGTCCCCGGCGACCGACGAGGACACGGCGGCGCTCGTCCGTCACGCCGAGATCCCGCGGCGGCTCGCGCCGGTGATGCTCGACCGTGTCCGCGAGCGCGGGGCGGAGGACCTCTACCGCAACATCGAGCTGCCGCTGACGGCTGTGCTCGCGGCGATGGAGGACACGGGAGTCAAGATCGACACGTACCGCATGGGCGAGATCACGGCGCGTCTCGCCGACCAGCTCGAGGAGCTGGAGGCCAAGGCGTACGAGCTCGCGGGCGAGGAGTTCATGCTCGGTTCGACGCAGCAGGTCGCACGCGTCCTGTTCGAGCAGCTCGAGCTGACGCCGGGCCGCAAGGGCAAGACCGGCTACTCGACCGACACGCGGGTGCTCCGGTCGATCCGCCACGAGCATCCGATCGTCGAGGTGATCGAAGAGTGGCGCGAGTACTCGAAGCTCCTCAACACCTATCTCGGCCCGTTGCCGTCACTCATCTCGGAGGCGGACGGCCGGCTCCACACGACGTTCAACCAGACGGTGGCGTCGACCGGGCGCCTGTCGACGACGAACCCGAACCTGCAGGCGATCCCGATCCGCACCGAGCTCGGCAAGGAGATCCGGTCGGCGTTCGTCGCCGAGAGCGGCTCGCGGCTTATGTCGGCCGACTACTCGCAGATCGAGCTGCGCATCCTCGCGCACGTGTCGGGCGAGCCGAAGCTCCGCGAGGCGTTCGCACGGGGCGAGGACATCCATACGGCCACCGCAGTCGAGGTGCTAGGCAAGGAGCCGAGCCAGCTGACGTCGGGCGACCGCTCGGTCGCCAAGATGATCAACTTCGGGATCGTCTACGGCATCTCGGCCTTCGGCCTCTCGGAGAACCTCGAGATCCCGCGCGAGCAGGCGCAGCAGTACATCGACGCGTACCTGGCCCGGTTCCCGCGGGTGCAGGATTTCATCCAGCGGACGATCGAGCAGTCGAAGCGCGACGGCTACGCGACGAGCCTGCTCGGCCGGCGGCGGCCGACGCCGGAGATCCGCGCGTCGAACCGGCAGACACGTTCCCTCGGGGAGCGCCTCGCCGTCAACTTCGTCATGCAGGGGTCGAACGCGGACATCATCAAGAAAGCGATGATCGCGATCCACCGCCGCCTTCGCGACGAAGGACGCGGCGCCCGGCTTGTCCTGCAGGTGCACGACGAGCTGCTGCTCGAGGTGCCCGACGCGGAGACCGGACCGGTCCGCGAGCTCGTGCGCGAGGAGATGACCCGCGCGTATCCGCTCGATCCGCCGCTCGCCGTGGACATCGGTATCGGCGACGACTGGAACGAAGCGAAGTCCTAGTGTTTGCGGCGCATGCGGCCTATTGAGACTTTCTCACCGCCGCGTTAGCATCGCGCGGCTGCGGGGAGAGCACGCCGACTGTAGGAGGGCCGTCAGTTGATCAGTTCCCGTCTCCGCTGGAGCGCGCTGCTCGCGTGCGCGCTTCTGGCTGTGTTCGTAGCCGGCAGCTCGGCGGCCGCGGACGACACGACCTCGCCGACAGCGAGCATCTCGTTTTCGCCGACCAGCGCGCCACCCGGAAGCAGCGTCACCATCACGGCGACCGTGACGCCCGGGACGAATCCCGACAGCACAGGGTTGGCGGTCACGTGCAACCTGAGCTGGGCGGGACTGGGTCCCTCCGCGGCGCTCGACCCCGATGCATCGGGTCTCGTCTTCTCGCGCACGTTCACGGTGCCGGGCGATGCCGTCCCCGGCGGCCGCGTCGGCAGCTGCGGAGTCATGGACGGGCAGGACCGCTCGAGCTCGCCGGACTATTCGTTCACCATCTCGAGCCCCGAGACCGACGCCGCGCCGACAGTGGCGAGCCACACGCCCGCTGACGGCGAGACGGACGTCCCGGTCGACGCGAACATCGGCATCACGTTCAGCGAGCCTGTCGACCTCGCCGAGGGCTGGTTCACGATCTCGTGCGATACCAGTAACACCCACTTCGCGACGGTCAGCGGCAGTGCGGGATCGTATCTACTGGACCCGAACTCCGACTTCGCAAACGGCGAGCAGTGCACGGTCACGCTCGACCCGACGCTCGTCACGGATCAGGACGGTCAGCCCGACGAACTCACGGGGCCGGCGAGCTGGAGCTTCACGACCGTGGCGGCGCCGCTCAACCGGCCGCCGACCGTGTCGGCGGGAGGCCCGTACTCGGTCGACGAGGGTGACACCGTTCAACTTTCGGCGACGGGCGTGGACCCCGAGAGCGGGCCGCTCACCTATGCGTGGGACCTCAACAACGACGGGGTCTACGAGACGCCGGGCCAGACAGTCACGTTCGCGGCCGAGGACGGCAATTCGTCCAAAACGGTCGGCGTGCAGGTCACCGACAACGGGGGTTTGACAGAGACCGACACCGCGAGGATCGACGTCGGCAACGTGGCGCCGACGGCCACCTTCGCCGCGCCGGCGACCGTTTTCGCCGGTCTTCCGTTCACGTTGTCACTGACGAGCCCGCACGATCCATCGAAGGCCGACACCGACGCCGGCTTTACGTACGCGTTCGATTGCGGCGACGGCACGTACGATCCAAGCGCGTCGTGCACGTCGAGCGATGTCAAGACGCTGACCGTCCGGGCCACGATCCAGGACAAGGACAAGGGAGCGACGACGTACACGGCGACCGTGGACGTCACCGTCACCTTCGACAGCCTCTGCGACCTCGTCCGCTCGTACTCCACGGACCCGAAGGTGGCGGACGACCTCTGCGCGAAGCTCGCGACCGCGGAGGCCGCCACGACTGCCACCGCCCAGGACGGGGCGCTCGGGGCGTTCCGCAACCAGGTCGACGCCAAGACCGGCAAGGGCCTGACGAAGGACCAGGCCGACGAGCTGAAGCAGCTTTCCAAGCTGCTCTAGCGGCGATTCAGTCCCTGGCCAGGGGCCTTTGAGGCCCCTGGCTATACTGATCGGCCGCTGTATGCCTACCGAGACTGAGCAACCGATCGCCGGCGACGGCGTCTGGACCACCGGCCCAGACGGCGAGCTGATACCCGACTACGAGTCCACCTTCCCCACGATCAACGAGGGGGAGGTTGTGCACGGCACCGTCGTCCGTGTCGACAAGGACGAAGTGTTGGTCGACATCGGCTACAAGTCGGAGGGCGTCATCCCCGTCGCCGAGCTCTCGATTCGCCGCTCGGTGAATCCGGCCGACGAGGTCTCGCTGGGCGACGAGATCGACGCGCTCGTGATGACGAAGGAGGACGCTGAGGGCCGGCTGATCCTCTCGAAAAAGCGCGCGCGGTTCGAGATGGCCTGGAAGGCGATCGAGCGGGCGGCCGAGTCGGGCGAGCCCGTCAACGGCCGCGTCATCGAGGTCGTGAAGGGCGGACTGATCCTCGACCTGGGCGTGCGCGGCTTCCTCCCGGCCTCGCTCGTCGACATCCGCCGTGTGCAGGATCTCGACGAGTTCATGGGCAAGGAGCTCCGCACGAAGGTGATCGAGCTCAACCGCTCGCGCAACAACGTCGTGCTTTCGCGGCGCGCCGTCCTCGAGGACGAGCGCAAGGAGATGCGACAGGCGATTCTCGACCGGCTCAACCCGGGCGACGTCGTCGAGGGCCAGATCTCCAACATCGTCGACTTCGGCGCGTTCGTCGACCTCGACGGCATGGACGGCCTCATCCACATCTCCGAGCTCTCCTGGTCGCATGTGAACCATCCGTCCGAAGTGCTCGAGATCGGCCAGACCGTCAAGGTGAAGGTGCTGGACATCGACCGCGAGCGGCAGCGCATCTCGCTCGGTCTCAAGCAGACCCAGTCCGACCCGTGGCAGCAGGTGCTCGAGCAGCACAAGGAGGGCGACGTCGTCGAGGGCCGCGTGACGAAGGTCGTCACGTTCGGTGCGTTCGTCGAGATCCTGCCCGGCGTCGAAGGCCTCGTGCACATCTCGGAGCTCGCGCAGCACCACGTCGAGAATCCGCGTGAGGTCGTGTCCCAGGGCGACGTCGTGCCGGTTTTGATCCTGGAGGTCGACGCCGAGCGGCGCCGCTTGTCGCTGTCGCTGAAGCGCGTCGATCCCGAGCGCCGCGCCGAGAGCGAGCCTCCGCTCGAAGGCACGCCGCACCTGGATCTCTCCGAGGACGTCTTCAGCGACTCCGCGTCCGCGCCTGCGGCGCCGCCGCTGCCCGGCGAGGAGGAAGCGGCGCCTGCAGAAGCCGCCGCGGCCGAGACGCCTCCCGACGAGCAGTAGAACGAAGCCTCTAGCGGTCGCGATCACGGGGCCGATCGGCGCCGGCAAGAGTGCCGCCCTCGAAGCGTTTGCGCGCCACGGCGCAGCGACGATCTCCAGCGACGAGATCGTCCATCGCTTGCTTCGCACTGACCCAGAGGTCAGGCGTGACCTCGTCGAGCGCTTCGGCCCTGAGGTGATCGGCGAGGACGGCGCGGACCGCGCCAAGATCGCCGAGATCGTCTTCAACGACCCCGACCAGCTCGACTGGCTCGAGGAGCTGCTGCACCCTCTCGTCGCGCGCGAGAACCTCGCGTGGCGCTCCGAGCAGGAGACAAAGCCGGAGCTGCCGCCGCTCACCGTCTCGGAGGTACCCCTCCTGTACGAGACCGGCGCCGAGCGCCGCTTCGATGCAGTCGTCGTGATCACCGCGCCCGCGGCCGTCCGACGAGAGCGGCGGCCGGTAAGCGACGACCGCGAGCAGCGCCTGCTGCCGCAGGAGGAGAAGGTCGCGCTGGCCGACTACACGTACGTCAACGACGGGACGCTCGAGGAGCTCGACGACTTCGTCGCCGACGTGGTCGGCAAGCTGACGGCGTGAGGCGGTTTCTAGCGACGGGGGTGCTCGCCGGCGGCGTGCTGCTGGCGTTCGTCGTGGTGCAATCGGCGAAGCCGGGGTGGTGGGAGCGGCTCTGGTACCCGCTGAACTACGAGCAGATCGTTCGCGGTCACGCACGCAACTACGATCTCGATCCGGCCCTGCTGGCTGCTGTCATCTACCAGGAATCCAAGTTCAAGGCGAATGCGCGCTCGAGCTCCGGCGCGATCGGCCTGATGCAGCTGCTGCCGGACACGGCCAAGGGAATCGCGCTCCACACCGGCGGAACCGCGTTCCGCGTCGACGACCTGTACGACCCCGAGATCAACGTCCGCTACGGAGCGTGGTACCTGCGCCACCTGCTGCAGAAGTACGGTGACGAGCGCACCGCGCTCGCCGCCTACAACGCCGGCCAGGACAACGTCGACCGCTGGCGGCGCGACGGCGTCGGGATCCAGTTCGCAGAGACGCGCGCCTACGTCGAGCGGGTCGAGGATCTGAAACAGATCTACCGCGACGCCTACGGCAAAGACCTCGGCTACTGACCCTGGGGTCTGACCCTGCGGGTAAGACCCCAGCCTTTGGTTACCCGCTTCGCGGGAACGCGCGCGGGGCGGAGCCCGCGCGCTCTAGTGTCGGTTGGCGGTTGCCGCATCAGTTCGCCTGCGCGTAAGCCGCGCTTCGCGCTGGCTTACGCTCCGGCTTCTGTGGTCGCGTGCTACTAGCGTTCACGCCTGCAGGCAGGGTTCGCCGGCGGTGTTCTCGATCCGGAATTGTTGTGCGCTGTCCGACGAGTTGCCGCGCATGTCGCTGACGTGCACGCGCACCTCGTAGAGGCCGTTCGGATACAAGCGCGTGTCGAACGTCCCCTCGAGGTTGTAGAGGAAGTTCCCAGGCATCGAGAACTGCTGGTTCGAGAAGCGCGGCGCGTTCTGGTACGTCCCGCGCGCGTACACGTTCCAGAAGTTGCGGACGACGGGAAGCGTCGTCCGGAAGTCGGCCGCCGGGACGGTCGGGATATAGGTGAGCCCGTCGACCAACGTCAGCGACCAGGTGACGAACGCCGGCGAGACGGGAAAGCCGGCGAACGTTCCCGGCACTCGGAGCGGCGGCTCGTCGTGCGCCGCGGCGACGAGCGAAACCGTGCCGCAGATCGTCGTCGTGTTGAGAGGGACGAGCGAGTGGGCGGGGCGCATGAAGATCGCATCGATCCGTGGCGTCGTCCGGTCGGCATAGGGTGCGATCCCGCCGCGCGCAAGCGGGTTCCACACACGGCGACCGCGAATCTCGGTGAGGTGCACGTGGTTCGCGGCGTGGATCACCGTGCCGAGCACCGTGCGCTGCGCGATCACGTGCTGTCCGTTGTGGACGCTCGGATGGATGTGGAAGTACTGGAACTTGTGGCCCGGCGAGCGGACGAGCACGGCGGCGCCGTCGATCAGACTCGCCCTCCCGGAGATCACCGGGTAGACGGGCGTCCCTTCCGGAGCGGCGATGTCGATGCCGTTGTGGAACTGGAACAGGCCTGGCCCCTGAAGGCCGTCCGTCAGCATCGTGTTCCAGAAGCGCGTCCGCGGATCGCCGAAGTTCGCGCGGATCGGATGCTGCTCGTGGAAGGGCTTGATCGGCCACGGATAGGCAGACGCAGTCGCGCTTGCGGCCAGCGCGAGCGCGAACAGCAGGGCGGCGAGCAAGAGCCGGCGCACAGATCGGGAAGCCTAGCCGCCGCCGCGGCCGACTCCTAGCCGCGATTAGTGGGTGGTTAGGGGGCCCGGGGAGGCTGTGTCCTCGTCTATTGGGAGTGTTACAAACGCCACGTGCCTGACTTTCGGATTCTCGGGCCACTCGAGGTGTCGGATGAGACCGGGCCCCTGCTGCTCGGCGGTCAGAAGCAGCGCGCGGTCCTCGCGCTCCTCTTGCTCGAGCCGGGGCGTGTCGTCTCCGTCGACCGCCTGATCGATGCGCTCTGGGGTGAGCAGCCGCCGCGGACCGCGACGACGTCCCTGCAGAACTTCATCTCGCAGCTCCGTAAGTCGCTTGGGCCCGAGGTGCTCGAGACCAAGCCTCCGGGCTACCGGCTCCGTGTCCGTCCGGGCGAATTGGATCTCGATCGCTTCCGCACGCTCGTCGAGACCGCGCGGGTGGCGGACCCCGCGCAACGTGCAGCGAAGCTTCGGCATGCACTCGCTCTCTGGCGAGGCCCGGCGCTCGCCGATTTCACCTTCGACGCTTTCGCGCAGCCGCACATCGCACATCTCGAGGAGCTGCGGCTCGCAGCTCTCGAAGAACGCGTCCAGGCCGATCTCGAGCTCGGGGCGCACGCGGAGCTCACCGGGGAGCTCGAAGTGCTCGTCGGTGAGTTGCCGATGCGCGAGCGGCTCCGGGGCCAGTACATGCTCGCCCTGTACCGATCAGGACGTCAGGCGGATGCGCTGACGGCGTATCAGGAGGGCCGCCGGCTGCTCGTCGACCAGATCGGGATCGAGCCCAGCCGCGAGTTGCAGCAGCTCCACGGCGCAATCCTTCGGCAGGAGACCGCGCTGCAGGCGCCGGCCACGGCGACGGTCTTCGAGGATCACTTCACTCAGGTCGTCGGCGCCCTCTTCGCCGGACGTCTCGTCGTCGTGTTCGGCGCCGAGGTCGCCGAGCTCACGCGCCGCTTGGCGGAACGCTTCGACTATTCCGGGAACGGCCACGGCCTGCCGCACGTCGCGCAATACGTCGCGGTGATGAAGGGGTCCGGCCCGCTGTACGACGAGCTCCACGCGTTGCTGGACGCCGACGTTGCGCCGAACCCGATCCACCGCCTGTTCGCCGGCGTTCCGGCGCTGCTGCGCGAGCGTGGGCTGCCCCATCAGCTGCTGGTGACGACGAGCTACGACCTCGCGCTCGAAGCGGCGCTGCTCGATGCGGGAGAGGAGTTCGACGTGGTGTCGTACATCGCCGCGGGACCGCACCGAGGCCGGTTCTGCCACATCGAGCCCGGCGGAACGGGGCGGGTAATCGATCTGCCGAACATGTACGCCGCCGAGCTGTCGCTCGAGCGGCGCACGGTGATCCTGAAGCTGCACGGGCAGGTCGACCGGGGGCCTGAGCGCGAGTGGGAGAGCTTCGTCGTGACGGAAGACGACTACATCGAGTACCTCGCGAAGTCCGATGTCGCGACCGCGCTGCCGGTCGGGCTGGCCGCGAAGCTCCGCCGCAGCCATTTCCTGTTCCTCGGCTACACGATGGCCGACTGGAACCTCCGCGTCATTCTCAACAGGCTCTGGAGCGATCAGCCGTTGAGCTACCGGTCGTGGGCGGTGCAACCCGACGCCAAGGCGCTCGAGCGCGAGTTCTGGCGCCGGCGCGACGTCGACGTCCACGAGCTGCAGCTCGAGCAGTACGTGGAGACGCTCGCGGCTCACACCGGGCTCGGCGTCGAGGCGGCTCTATGAACACGAGGGTCGCAGCTCCGCCGTCGCCGTACAAAGGGCTCGCTCCGTTCGAGGACTCCGATCTCGACGCGCTGTTCTTCTTCGGTCGAGAACGTGAAAGCGAGGTCATCGCCGCGAACCTGATGGCGTCGCGGATGACCGTCCTCTACGGCCCGAGCGGCGTTGGGAAGAGCTCCGTGCTCCGGGCCGGAGTCGCGCATCGGTTGCGGCGGGAACAGGAGACAGGCGTGCTCGTCTTCTCGACGTGGACGGGAGACCCGGTCACGTCTCTGATCGAGGCCGCCGGCGGAAAGGGAGACTCGCTGCCGGACGCGCTCGCCGACGCTGCGAACCGCGCGGGCGGCGATCTGTACGTGATCCTCGATCAGTTCGAGGAGTGCTTCCTCTACCACGATCGCGGCGGGGAGTTCGCGCTGCAGCTGGCTCGGCTGCTCCGCCGTGGAGGCCTGCGGGTGAACGTCCTGATCGGCGTTCGCGAGGACTCGCTCGCGCGACTGGACGCGTTGAAGGCGGAGATTCCGAACCTGCTGGCCAACCGCTTGCGGCTCGAGCGGCTCGACCGTGCTGCCGGAGCGGCCGCGATCGTCGGGCCGGTCGCACAGTTCAACGACCTCGTCGAACGAGGCGAGCGGATCGAGATCGAGGAGCAGCTCACCGACGCGATCCTCGACGAGGTCACGGCCGGACGCGTGTCGCTCAGCGTCTCCGGACGTGGTGTTGCAAGCGACGGGGCAGCGGAAGAGGGGCGCATCGAGGCGCCGTACCTGCAGCTCGTCCTCGAGCGGCTCTGGGCGGTCGAACGCGCGCGCGGCTCGAGGATCCTCCGACTCGCGACGCTCCGCGAGCTCGGCGGCGCGGCGCACATCGTCGAGGACCATCTCGAGCGCGCGATGGCTGAGCTGTCTCCGCGCGAAAAGGAAGCGGCTGCGGCCATGTACCACTTCCTGGTCACCCCGTCGGGCACGAAGATCGCGCACGGAGTGAGCGACCTGGCGGGCTACGCCGCCGTTGACGAGAGCGAAGCCGCCGCAGTCCTCCGACGTCTCACCGACGAGCGCATCGTCCGCGCAAGCTCGACGAACGGGCCGGCATCCGCACGCTACGAGATCTTTCACGACGTCCTTGCGGGCGCGGTGCTGGCCTGGCGCACCCGCCACGCTGCAGAGCAAGCGCTCGAGGAATCCGATCGGCGCCGACGGCGTGCGCGCCTCGTTGCGGCCGGCGCCCTCCTGGGGCTCCTGGTCGTGGCCGCGATCGCGGTCTTCGCCCTGCTCGAGCGGGATCGCGCTCGAACCGAGGAGGGGACCGCGCGAGCCGGGGAGCTCGCGGCGCAGGCGAACGTGCAGCTCGGGATCGATCCGCGGGATTCGCTGGCGCTCAGCCTCGCGGCGGCGCGTCTCGACGACGCCGCCCCGGTGCAGGCGGCGCTTCGCAACGCGCTGCTCGCGACACGCGTACGGCGCGTGCTCTCGGTGCCCTCGCCGGTCGTCGCCTCGGCTCCGGTCGGGCGTTTCTTTGTCGGAGACGCCAAGGGGCGCGTCTATGCCGGGTTTCGTCCCGCCGCGGACGTCAACGGCGGAGTGACAGCCCTCGCGGTCGCGGGCGACCGCGTCGCCGTCGGAACACAGAAGGGGTCGATCAGCGTCGTCGGCGAAGCGGGCGCCTTTCGGCAGTCGGCGCCGGTGACTGCGCTGGCGCTGAGCGAGAGCGGGCTCGCAGCAGGCGCGCCCGATGGGACCGTGACCGTCTGGCGCTTTCCAGGTGGAAGCTCGCGTTCGTGGCGCGTCCGCGGACGAGTGACGTCACTGGCGTTCAGTCCGGACGGTCGGTTGCTGTTGGTGACGAGCCGCGACCGGCAAGCCCGTGTCGTCGACCCCCTCACCGGCCGAACCGTGATGACGCTGGCGCACGCCCGATTCGTCAACGCCGCCGCGTTCAGCCCCGACGGAACCCTGATCGCGACTGCCGGCCAGGATCACAATGCGCGGATCTGGGACGTGCGCAGTCATCGCCTGCTGCACACGCTTTACGGCGCACGTGGCGGCCTTACCGCGATCACCTTCAGCCCGGACGGCAAGCTGGTCGCGACTGCAAGCTCCGACGGCGTCGGACGCGTCTATGCGGCACGATCTGGCCTGCGCCAGTACTTCCTGATCGGTCACGTGAACGCGGTCAACGACATCGCGTTCAGCCCCGACGGCAAGACGATCGCGACGGCGAGCAGCGACACGACCGTCCGTGTCTGGACGTCGACCATCGGGCAGGCGCTCGCAGTTCTCCACGGGAACAGCCAGCCGGTGACGAAGGTCTTCTTCGTCGGCCCGGACCGACTCGTCACGACCGGCGCGGACTCAACGGTGCGGCTCTGGGACGCGGGGACCGCTCCGGATCTCCGCGTCGTCGCGCGCCAACGTGTGCCGTTCGTCTCGGGCGCCCGGCGTGCTCACTCGATCGAGATCACGGATGCGCAGGGAACGGTGCACGTGCTCGACGCCCAGGGCCGGAGCGTGGTCGACGTCAAGCCGGGCGGGGAGCCGTCACCGGCGCGCGTGACGGTTGCACGCTCGGGCTCGCTCGTTGCGCGCGCAAGCGGCGATGCGATCCGCATCTTCCGCGACGGCCGCGTCCTCCAGGAGCTGAAGGACCTCTCCACGAAGCCCCATCTCGTCGCCTCGGCCATTCGGGATCTCGAGTTCTCGCCTGACGGAAAGCTCATCGCCAGTGTCGGCGACGACCATTACCTGCGCGTGTGGGAGGTCGCGACGGGGCACAAGCTCTATGCGGTCGTTGCGCACGTGCCGGACCTCGCCTTCAGCCCCGACAGCCGCTGGATCGCGACGGCCGGGACGACCAGCGTCCGCGTGTGGGACGCACGCAGCCCGAACCAGTTGCTCATGCTGCTCGGGCCGACGAAGCCGGTTCAGGCGGTGCTGTTCACGGTCGACGGAAAGACGATCGTCGCCGCGGGAGAGGATGGAACGATCCGCCGCTACGACTGTGTCGTCTGCCGTCCGCTCCCGGAGCTCATGGACGCCGCGCAGGCGCGGCTCGCGCAGACCGCTGGCTAGCCGGCCTTCGAGGTGTCTTGACGGCGGGCATCGAGGCTACGCTTGGTCGGGATGCGGGAGTTCAAGACATCCGATGCGTACCGCCCGACCGGCGACCAGCCGACGGCGATCGCGACGCTCGCCGAAGGGCTCGGGAACGGCGAGCGCTACCAGACGCTCGTCGGCGCAACCGGAACCGGCAAGACGGCGACGATGGCGTGGACGATCGAGCAGGTCGGCAAGCCCGCGCTCGTGATCGCACACAACAAGACGCTTGCTGCGCAGCTCTGCAACGAGTTCCGCGAGTTCTTCCCCTACAACGCGGTCGAGTACTTCGTCTCCTACTACGACTACTACCAGCCGGAGGCGTACGTCCCGCAGGCTGACCTCTACATCGAGAAGGACTCGTCCCAGAACGACGACATCGCCCGGCTCAGGCTCGCCGCGACCTCCGCGCTCTTCACCCGTCGCGATGTGGTCGTCGTCGCCTCCGTTTCTTGCATCTACGGCCTCGGGTCGCCGGAGGAGTGGCGCGAGCGCGTGATCATCCTCGAAGTCGGGGAGGAGCACGACCGCGACCTGATGCTGCGCAAGCTGATCGACTCGCAGTACGTGCGCAACGACGCCGTGCTCGGCCGCGGCCGCTTCCGGGTGAAGGGCGACGTCGTCGAGGTGCAGCCTGCGAACCAGGAGACCGCGTATCGCATCTCCTTCTTCGGGGACGACGTCGAGGCGGTGACGCACTTCGACCCGATCAGCGGCGAGATCCTGGCGAAGCTCGACAACATCGCCATCTGGCCGGCGACGGAGTACGTGACGTCGAAGCCGACTGTCGAACGGGCCGTCGGCGAGATCAAGCACGAGCTCGAGGAGCGTGTGAAGCAGCTCGAGATCGAGGGGAAGATGCTCGAGGCGCACCGGTTGCGCCAGCGCACCGAGTACGACCTCGAGATGTTGCAGGAGCTCGGCTTCTGCAACGGGATCGAGAACTACTCGCGGATCCTCGAAGGGCGTGCGCCGGGGACACACCCGTTCACGCTGCTCGACTACTTCCCGAGCGACTTCGCCGTCTTCGTCGACGAGTCGCATCAGACAGTGCCTCAGATTGGCGGCATGTACGAGGGCGACCGCTCGCGCAAGCAGACGCTCGTGGACTACGGCTTCCGGCTGCCGTCCGCGCTCGACAACCGCCCGCTCCGCTTCGACGAGTTCCTGGAAAAGGTGCCGCAACTCGTCTTCGTCTCCGCGACGCCGGGTCCCTTCGAGCTGCGTCACTCGACGCAGGTCGCAGAGCAGCTGATCCGGCCGACCGGGATCGTCGATCCCGAGGTCGAGCTGCGTGCGACGAAGAACCAGATCGACGACCTGCTCAACGAGATCCGCCGCCGCGAGGAGAACGGCGAGCGCGTCCTCGTCACGACGCTGACGAAGAAGATGGCCGAGGACCTCACTGACTACCTGCTCGAGTCCGGTGTGAAGGCGCGGTACCTGCACTCGGAGATCGACACGCTCGAGCGGATCCAGATCATTCGCGAGCTCAGGCTTGGCGAGTACGACGTGCTCGTCGGCGTCAACCTCCTCCGCGAAGGGCTCGACCTGCCCGAGGTGTCGCTGGTGGCCGTGCTCGACGCCGACAAGGAGGGGTTCCTGCGCGGGCGCACGTCGCTGATCCAGACGATCGGCCGCGCCGCCCGCAACGTGAACGGCAAGGTGCTGCTCTACGCGGACAAGATCACGCAGGCGATCCAGGAGGCGATGGACGAGACCAACCGTCGCCGGGCGATCCAGCTCGAGTACAACGAGGAGCACGGGATCACGCCGGAGACGATCGTCAAGGGCGTCTCCGACATCGCCGAGTTCCTCTCGCTCGAGGCGCCGACGGTGCCGACCTCGAAGCGCCGGCGTGGGCGCAAGGACGTCGAAGGCATGGCGCCGACCGAGCTGGAGAAGCTGATCATCGAGCTGGAGGAGGAGATGTTCGCCGCCGCCGAGGAGCTTCGCTTCGAGTACGCCGCCAAGCTGCGCGACGAGATCAAGGATCTGCGCCGCGAATTGGTTGCCGCGACGGCTCAGGCACCGGCTTAGCCGGATCTAGACTCTCTAGGGCGCGTGCTCGCCTCCGTCCTCATGATCATGGTGTTCGGCTTCATCACGGGGAGCCTTGCGCGCTGGGCCGTGCCGGGGCCGGATCCGATGCCCATCTGGCTCACCGTCGCGATCGGCCTGGTCGGCTCGGCCGCCGGCGGTGGGCTCGCGATCGGCCTTTGGGGCAAGGGGACGCAGGGGATCGGCATCCTGGCGTTCCTCGGGTCGGTACTGCTCGTGGTCGCCTACCGGCACTTCATCCAGAAACGGCCGATCTACGGGCCGGAGGCCTTCAAGTTCCCGGAGCGCGGAATCGGCATCGAGCGATTCCAGCAGCGCCGGAGAAAGATGGAGGACATGCTTCGTCAGGCGCAGGCGGAGCAGGCGCAGCAGGCGGAGGCGGTTGCCGAGTCGCATCTGCAGAAGCTCCGCGAGCT
The DNA here is from genome assembly GCA_035262005.1 of Gaiellaceae bacterium. Classification (GTDB taxonomy): domain Bacteria; phylum Actinomycetota; class Thermoleophilia; order Gaiellales; family Gaiellaceae; genus 3-1-20CM-4-69-9. The sequence continues at coordinate 13,894 of DATFTK010000098.1, forward strand.
CCACGAGGCGGGGATCCTCACCGACGAGGAGTTCGAGGAGAAAAAGGCGAGGGTCGAGTCGAGCTGAGCTGGTTTCCCGTCGGTTCGACGCGGAAACGACTGCGGCATGCACTGGATATGGCTCATCATCGTGGGCGCAGTCGTTGGGGCTTTGGGACGACTCCTCCATCCGGGTCGTGACCCGATGGGGTGGATCGTCACGATCCTCATCGGCATCGCGTCGCTTGTGATTGCCGGCTTGATCTTCTCGAACAGTGTGGTCGAGTTCGTCGTGGGGATCATCGTCGCGGTGATCCTCGTCGCTCTCGTCGGCCGCTTCTATGGCCGCGACCGCGGCGTCGCCGCAAGGGTCTAAGCCGGTTCCGACTCCAAGGGCTCACGGCCGCGCGGGAATCGCCGCTCGGCCGTGAGTGCCCAATCCGTGTTGAGCCAGATGAACGTGCGGACGCGGAGGTGCGAGTCGTCGACCTCGTAGACGTGCAGCCCTCGCGCCTCGCCCTGCCGCTTCGGACGCGGCTGGCCGAGCCCGGGCGCGATCGAGACGACGACACCGTGCTCACCGCCGCGCGAGATCTCGAACTCATGGCGCTCGCTCACGGCTGCCTGGTGGATGTGCCCGGCGAGGATCAGGTCGGCGCCGGCGTCAACGAGCCCGCCGAGCACGTGGTTCCGGCGCGCGACCGGCTTTTTACGCGAGCGCCACGGCGCGCCGATCAGGTGGTGGTGCAGAACGACGATCTGGAATGCCGACGCAGGCGCCGCGCGTAACCGAGCCTCGGCTTCGGCGAGCTTGCGCGTCCGCAGGCCGCCGGATTGGTGCCGCCACGGCCTGACCGAGTTGAGACCGACGACGTGGAGCGTCGGCGACGTGTAGGTCGGCTCGGTCGTCTGCCATTGGCGCTCGAACTCGCGGAACGAGCGCGTGAAGCGGGCCGGGAAGGTGTAGGGGATGTCGTGATTGCCTGGGACGGCCAGCACGGGTGGGCCGAGCGACCGCAGGAAGCCCGAGGCCCGTGCGAGCTGATCCCCGCGTCCGCGGTGGCTGAGGTCGCCGCTGGCAATGACGAGCTCCGGCTCGAACCGCTCGATCAGCACCGGTGCACCGCGCTCGATTGCGTCGTCGTCACCTGCGCCGAAGTGCAAATCGGACAAGTGGAGAACGCGTGTAAGCACGGCCGGAGGAGGCTATACACTGACTTCAGTGACCGAAGAGACCGCCGAGATCTTCGACGACCTCTATCTCGGTTTGCGAGCGGGCGGCGCGATCCGCAAGCAGCGCCGCGGCGAGCCTTTGACGCAGGAGGAGCGCGAGGCGCTCGGCCGCTGGCAGCGCCTCTCGACGTGGCGGAAGGCGGTCGCCATCGGCGGCTTCGCCGTCGGAACGTTTGGCTTGGGGTTCACGCTCGGCGGCCTCGTTTTCGGCCGCTGGCGCAAAGCGTGACGCGCCTCTAACCCTTCCGGGGGACAACCTCCAGGCGTTCATACGCCTTTCAAACCGAACCGCCCCTCGTCGTCATGCGGGCAGTTCCGATGGTGACCGTGTCAACGGAGAGAAAGGACCGACACGCACCATGATCAAGCACCTCCCACTGACGAAGATCCTCCTCAGCCTTGCGGCGCTTGCGGCCGTCGCAGTGGCAACGGTGGGAGGGACCTTCGCCAACTTCACTGCGACCCCGACGACGATCTCGTCCAACGCGTTCGCCACGGGCTCGCTCACCATGAGCCGCTCCGGCTCCGGCGCGATCTTCAGCTCTGCGGCGATGAAGATCGGTGACACGGCGACCGGCTCGGTCACGATCACCAACACGGGCACCCTGGCCGGTTCGTACACGCTGACCGGCACGAGCTCGGGCAGCGCGGCCCTGGCGTCGCAGCTGCACCTCACGCTCTACAAGGACGTCGACGGCGGCACGGCGATCTACGACGGCTCGCTCGGCAGCTTGTCGGTGGCTCTGGGTACGTTCGCTGCGAGCGGCGGCGCGCATACCTACTACTTCCACGTGAGCCTGCCCACGACGGGTACGGACGCCGGCGACAACGCCCTGCAGGGCCTGTCGGCTTCCGAAGACTTCACCTGGTCGGCGGTTCAGGCCTAGAACGAACGATGCGGCGCTTCCTGCGGACGACTGCACGCGTGACGACCGCCCTGCTGGCAGGGGCGGTCGTCGCGCTCGTCGCGGCATATGCGGCGCTGCTGGCGATCGGCTTCAAGCCGGTCGCCGTCTACTCGGGCTCGATGCGGCCGACGCTCGGCGTCGGCTCGCTCGCGGTCGACCGCGTCGTCCCGGCGAGCAGCGTGCGCGTCGGGGACGTCATCACCTTCAACGACCCGTACGTCAAGGGCCGACTCGTGACACATCGTGTCGCGCAGATCGTCCCGACGAAGCAGGGTCTGGCCTACCGGACGAAAGGCGACGCCAATCCGGCGCGCGATCCGTGGGCGATCCGGCTCAACGACCAGGTCGGCCGCGTCGCCTTCCACGTGCCGCTCGCGGGCTACCTCCTCTACTACGCGCATACGCGGGAGATCCGCGGGCTGCTGCTGATCCTCGTCGCCGTGTTCGTCCTGATCGGACTGCTGCGCTGGATCTGGCGCAGTGAGCCGGCGCGTCCTGCGGAGGCCTGAGTGAGGCGCCTCGTCGCAGTCGCGTGTCTCGGCCTCGCGCTCGCGGGGCTGTTCGCGCATCTGAGCGCCGCGGCATTCACGGGCGCGACGTCGATCCCGTCGAACTCCGTCACCGTCGACCAGCTCTCGAATTACTTCTCGGTGACGCCGCTGACCGGCGCGGCAAGCGGCGGCGTCAACAACCTCGCGCTCGACTTCGGCACCGTCGCATCCGCGCGCACGTTCACGTCGGTCTTTCGGGTGACGAACGTCAGCGGCGCGTCGCGAACGGCGGTTCTCACCTTGTCGAACGTCCCGCAGATCTCGTCGCTCGGATTCGGCGGCGGCGGGACGTCGATCACACTTGCGGCAGGCGCCTCTGCGACGGTCAACGTCACGACATCGTCGACGGTCGCCGGCCGCGGCTCGGGGACGCTGCGGCTCGGCCTCTCGGGCCTCAGTTGGATGTACCGCGACTACTCGGTGAAGATCGACGAGGCGCCGGAGGCGCCGACCGCTCCGGCCCTGGTGCAGAAGCCCGCCGGACGGCTCGACCTCTCCTGGACGGCGTCGACCACCGTCACGAATCTCGCCGGCTACGACGTCTACCGCTCGAACGGCGGTGCGTTCACGAAGCTGAACCCGACCCCGTTGACCGGAACGACGTACAGCGACACGTCAACCGTCGACGGCACGTCCTACTCGTACAAGATCGACGCCGTCAGCAGCGGCACGCCGCTGCTGACGAGCCTCGACAGCTCGACCGTAGCCGCAACCGCCGACGCGACCGCCCCGACCGTGACGAGCGTCGCCCTCGCGAACGGCGGCGGCGCCGGGAATGCCTACGTGAACGCGGCGAATGCGTCGAGCATCTCGGTCTCGGTCACGCTTCCGGCGGGTTCGCTCACGACGGACTCCGTGAGCGTGACCGTTTCGAACGGCTCCAACAGCGTGACGGTGACGCACGGCGGCACGAATGGAGCAGGCACCTTCACGATCACCGGCCTCAACCTCGCCGGGCTCGGAGACGGGACGCTGACGATCAGCGCGCGGTCCACCGACCTCGCCGGCAACGTCGGCGCCACGACGAGCCTCGGCGTGACGAAGGACACGGTCGCGCCCGGGGCGCCGACGGCGAACTACACGGACAACAACAACAACACTGCTGACGTCGTCTCCGGGACCGCGGAGGCGAATGCCTCGATCAGCGTGACGAAGACCTCCCCTGCACCGACCGCGTCGTACCCGACGACGGCAAATGGCTCGGGCTCCTACACGGTCAACGTCGCGGGCACGAACGGCAAGCCGAACGCCCCGGTCGCGGTGACCTACACCGTCAGCGCCAGCGATGCCGCGGGCAACACGAGCGCCACGACGACGCTCAACTTCACCGATACGAAGTAACGCCGCCGACTCAGCGGTTGTAGCGGTAGCCGAAGCCGCGCACGGTCTCGATCGGTACCGCGTCCGGGTGCTCAGGGTCGAGCTTCCGACGCAGGTACCCGACATAGAGCTTGACCTGGTCGCCGGAGACGCCGTACGCGTTCCCCCAGACGAGCTCCAGCAGCTGCTCGCGCGACAGCACCTGGCGCGGGTGCCTGACGAAGGCCGACAGGAGCCTGAACTCGAGCGGCGTC
>DATFTK010000099.1:0-5345 GCA_035262005.1 Gaiellaceae bacterium
TTGCCCAGGTACGGATGGAGCCGGTGGACGTGGCGTGTCCGCTCCCGTTCAGGGAGGTCGCGCTCGGACCACGAGAGCTCGAGGTCGAGGTCGGCGTAGAGGGCGTCCTGGGTCGGGGCCACCCGCGGGAGTTCGACGTATCGGTCAGAAAGCCTCGGCCAGGTGCACCAACCTCCCCTCCTGCACGCAGATGACGTCGAACGACACCGGCAGGCCGGCGTGCTCGGGATGTGCCTCGAGCCAGGCGGACGCCGCGCGCCGGATCCGCCGCTGCTTCTCGCCGTCGACCATCTCGGCCGGCGTGCCGAACAACGGCCCTGCTTTCTCCTTCACCTCGCAGAAGACGAGCCGCCGGCCGCGCCGCACGACCAGATCGAGCTCGTACCCGCCCGCCCACGCGTTCGTCTCGAGAATGCGATACCCGCGCAGGCGGTACCACCAGCTCGCGCGACGTTCGGCTCGACTGCCGGGAAGCTCGGACACGCTGCCACCGTACGTTTCGAAGGCGCGCGGGACTGTGACGGGTCCGCGCCGAGTTGGCCCGCTCCCTACGGGTTCTCGACGGCGCTCAAGATCTTGAACGTCTGCCGGTCGACCACGGCGAGCGCCCGTCCGTTCGGGCCGCGCACGACGAGGTGTCCGTCGCGGTCGGTCCGCAGTCGGAAGTCGAAGATCCGTTGCGGCGAGCTTTGCCACGGCAGGTTGATGCAGACGGCCTCGAGACCGCGCGCGTTCAGCGCGTGGATGAAGGGACGAGCGTTGCCGCCGTAGAGCGTGTAGGCCCAGCCGTCCTTCCAGGTGCGCGAGATCGGCATGCCCTGCATGCCTGTCGCCCACGAGCGGCGGTCCGCGACGATCTTCGCGAGCAGCTTGCCCTCGCGGAGGTCGTAGGCGCGCACGCGGTAGAGCGTCGGATCCTCCGCCGAGAAGTACTCGATCAAGTACACGTAGCGTCCGTCCGGTGACGCCGCGTCGAACGTGAAGGTGCCGCGAATCCGGACGTCGCGAGTGACTTTCAGCGTCTGCGCGTCGAGGAGCTTGAAGCTGGTCGGCGTCCGCAAGTTCCCACTCGCCGTGTAGATCTGCCGCGCGAGCAGAAGCGCGCGACCTCCTTGCACGAGACCCTCGACTGTGTTGTCGTAGGCGACGAGCGGCAGGCCCCATGCGCCCTTGACCGTTCGCCGGTGCAGGACGCGCCCGTTCCGGTCGATCGCTTCGACGAGCGTGGCCGCGCCCGCTGGGAGCGCGACGTAGCGCACGTCGCCGCTCGTCAGGCCGCTGCCGCCTCGGCTGACGCCAGGGCTTGGGCCGGCGCCCGACGCCAGCGTCGTCGACCAGAGGATCGCGGTCGCCGTCGCCGCGAGAACAAGAAGGATCCGCCTTCGCATGTCAGCCTCCTGTGGGGTGTCGAACGCTCTACACCGGCGGCCGGGCACGGGTTCCGCGTCAGGCGGTTTTCGTCACGACGGCGTGGATCTCACGCGTGAGCGTGGCGAGCTGCTCGGTCAACTCCTTGTCCTGGCGGGTCAGGTCGGTGTTCGACTGCAGAAGCTGCTCGAGCTTGTCGGTCTCGGCCTTCAACGCCTGGACGCGGCGCTCCGCCATCCGTTCGGCGTGCTCACGCTGCTTCTCCGTGAGCTCCGCCGCAATCTTGTCGCGTGCCGCCTGGCGCGTCTCGGCCAGCAGGATCAGCGGCGCGGCGTACGCGGCCTGGGTGGAGAACGCGAGGTTCAGGAGGATGAACGGATACGGGTCCCAGTGCTGGACGACCGCAACCGAGTTGAGGATGATCCAGAGCACGACCACGATCGTCTGTCCGACGATGTACTGCGGCGTTCCGAAGAACCGTGCGGCTCTTTCGGCGAGCTGCCCGAACCGGTCCTGCCCGAAGGCGCCGTGCTGCTGCTGCTGCACGGCTTCGAGCGTACGAGGTCAGGCGGACATTGCCGCGAGCTCGTCGTCGCTCAGATAGCAGAGCGCCTGGAACGAGCGGCGGTGAATACGCGACGGCCCCCGCTCGCGCACGATCGCGGAATGCCCGGGCGTGATGTAACCGACATGCGACGAGAACCCGTACTGCGGATAGAGCGCGTCCATGCGGCGCATGAGCCGGTCGCGCGTCACCTTGGCGACGATCGAGGCGGCAGCGATGGCCGCGCTCTTCTCGTCGCCGTCGACGACGGCGCGATGCTCCGGCGCTGTCGGCCCGAGCCGGAAGCCGTCGACGAGACACGCTTCCGCGGGCGGCGACAGCGAGTGCAGGATCTCGCGCATCGCGGCGAGGTTCGATTTGTGCAGGCCGTTCCGGTCGATCTGGCCGTGCGGGATGACCCGCACGACGATCTGCTCAGCGGAGGCAACAACGGCCCGGAAGAGCGTCTCGCGCCGGTCGGGCGTCACCTGTTTCGAATCGTTGAGGAGCGCCAGCGGCCGGACCTTGTGGTCGCGCAGGGACCCGTAGTCGAGCAGCACGCCTGCCACGACCAGTGGCCCTGCCAAACAGCCGCGGCCGGCCTCGTCCGTGCCTGCAACCAGGCGCGCGCCGAGCTTGCGGTCGAACCTCAGCAGCTTCTGGCCGGAGCTGAGCGCCACGGCCGCGAGGATAGCTCGCTACTCGGTCGGCTCTGCGACCGCTTCCGGGGTTTCCTGCTCGGAAACCTCGCTCGGAGCGGCTTCGGCTTCTGGCGGCGGCGTGGTGCGTGCGCCGCGGGCGCCGTCCTGGCGGAGCTCCCGAACGCGTGCCTTGCGGCCGACCTTGCCGCGCAGGTAGTAGAGCTTCGCCCGGTTCACATCTCCGATCGCGACGACCTCGATCTTCTCGATCTTTGGCGAATGCAGCGGAAACGTCCGCTCGACGCCGACGCCGAAGGACTGCTTGCGTACCGTGAAGGTCTCGCGGGCGCCGGCCCCCTGGCGCTTGAGGACGATGCCCTCGAAGACCTGGATCCGCGCTCGCTGTCCCTCGATCACCTTGAAGTGGACGCGGACCGTGTCACCAGCTTTGAACCGGGGGATGTCCGCCCGCACCTGGGCGCGCTCGATTGACTCGATGACCTTGCTCATAGGAAGGCGGCCCCAGAAGACCGCGGCGGAATGCTAGCGAAGATGCATTCGACCCCAGGCCCGCTCGTCACGGTCACCACGGGACACGGCCGCACCGGCCAACGCGGCGCCTGCAGGTGCCAGGCACGAATTGAGGCATTTGCTGGGGTTTCGGCCGATCGCGGCGCGACCGAAGGAGCCGGGGCCTAATGGAACGAGATGCGTGAGGGCGGCCAGTACGTCGCGAAGACGTTGCCGATCAGGTTCTTGCGCGGAACGAGACCCCACACGCGTGAGTCGCACGACGAGCGCCGGTTGTCGCCCATCATCAGGTACATGCCCTTCGGAATCCGGGTGTAGGTGTTCCGGGGCGGAATGTCCGATAAGCCCATCGTCCGATCGTCACGGCGGTCGGGCTTGATGTACGGCTCGTCGAGCTTCTTGCCGTTGATGTAGACGAAGCCCTCCCGTTCCTCCCAGACCTCGCCGGGAAGACCGATCAGCCGCTTCACGAACGTCCCCTCGGAGCCGCACTCCTGCTTCGCGAGCGGCGGCGTGTTGAACACGACGATGTCGTCGCGGTGCGGCGAGCGGAAGTGGTAGCAGAAGCGGCACGCAAGCACCCGGTCGGACGTCCGCGCCTCGCACCCTTGCGCGGGGGCAGCGCAATGCAGCGTCGGCTCCATCGACGAGGACGGGATCCGGTACGGATTGACGACCCACGCCTTGATCGCGAGCACGATCGCGACCGCCCCGACGATCGTGACGACCCAGTCGATCGCGACGCGCCACCCATGGGGCAGGTTCGGAAATAGGCGGTCGATCGGGTTGTGCGACTTCTTCTGGTCCTCGGCAGCTCCGTCGAGACCGAGGTCGTAGCGGGCCCGCTGCTCCGGATCTCGCAGCACGTCGTACGCATCCCGCAACTCCAGCCACGAGCCGTCCTGATAGTGGCGCTCGAGCGCAACCCGGCGATACGCCGCCTCGATCTCCTGCGGCGACGCCGACTGCGACACGCCGAGCACCTCGTACGGATCGCTCACGTGACCGTTCGCCGCCGGCTTTGGTCGCGTCGCCACTCGTCGATCTTGCCGTGATCTCCGGAGAGGAGAACGTCGGGCACGCGCCACCCGCGAAACTCCGGCGGGCGCGTATAGTGCGGGTACTCGAGGCCGCCGTCGAGCTCGGCGGAGAAGCTCTCGAGCGCTCCGGACTCCTCCTTGATCGCGCCCGGCAGCCGCCGCGCGATCGCGTCCACGACCACCATCGCCGGCAGGTCGCCGTTCGAGAGGACGTACGGGCCGATCGAGATCGCGTCCGACGCGAGGTGCTGCACGACGCGCTCGTCAAACCCCTCGAAGCGCGCGGACAGAAGCGTCAGCGTCGTCTCGGAGGCCAACTCCTCGACGACCTCCTGGGTCAGCTGACGACCCTGCGGCGACAGCGCGACGACACGATGCTCCGGCGTCCCGCCGTAGAGGGCGTCGAGGGCCGCCGCGACGACGTCGACGCGGAGAACCATGCCGGCGCCCCCGCCGTACGGCTCGTCGTCCACCTGCGCCGCCCGCAGCGGCGTCGTGTCGCGGTACGAGAAGAGGCGGAGGTCCAGCTCCGTCCCGAGCACGGTCGCGACCGGACGCTGCTCCGTGAGCCACGCGAACGCATGCGGAACGAGGGTGAAGACGTCGAGCTGCACAGGGGCGAGGCGCTCAGGTTAGCCAGCGTCCGCGAAACCGCGCGCCACCACGATCTTCCGGGCATCGAGATCGACGGAGAGAATGCACTCCTCCACCATCGGCAGGAGCAGGCCCGAGTCGAGCTCGAGGACGTCGTTCGCAACGCCCGGAGCGACGTCGGCCACAGTGCCGAGCGCTCTGGCGCCTCCCTCCTCCGCCACCTCCAGCCCGACCAGCTGGAACACGTAGTACTCGCCCTCGGCGGTCGGCACCAGCGCGTCGCGTGGCACGGCCAGCGCCGCTCCGCGTTGGACGCGGCGGTCGAGGCGGATCACCGGCCGTCCACGCGCCTGCTTCGAGCCGACGACCGTTGCCTGTTCACTGTCGACGAGCAGCGTCGCGCCGACGGCGAACAGCCCGCGCGTCTCGCTCGCGCCCTCGACCACGAACGATCCGTCCAGCCCATGTGACTTGCCGACGCGGCCGACGACGACCGCCTCAGGCTTCGCCACGGGACATCCGCTCGAAGTGCTCCGTCGCCTCCTCCGGCGTCGCCTGCGGCCACTCCCCCGGCCAATCGGCCACGTCTGGTGCCTGGCACCGGGTGTGACGCAACTCGACGTCCGA
>DATFTK010000100.1:0-21472 GCA_035262005.1 Gaiellaceae bacterium
TATCAGACGCTCTTCCGGCGAACGGTCGTCACGGCGGGGCTCGTCTTCGCCGTCGTCTGCCTCGCCGAGACGGTCGGCCCGTGGCCGGTGGTCCTGCTCTCGTTCGTCGGCACGGCCGTCGTCCAGGGCGCGCTCGTCGAAGCGGTCGAGCAGCAGCGACGGCACCGCTCCGCGAGCGTACTGCAGGCGGCCTGGAAGCGCGCCGGCGCACTGCTGGGCGTCTCGCTCCTGACCGGGATCGGCGTGGGCCTCGGGCTGTTTCTGCTCGTGGTTCCGGGCCTGATCCTGTTCACGCGCTGGTCGCTCGCCGTGCCGGCCGTGATGCTGGAGGGGCGCTCCCCGCGCGACGGCATGCGCAGGTCGGCGGAGCTCGTCAAGGGGCACGGCCGACAGGTCTTCGCCATTTTCCTGACGGTCACTGCACTCGCTTTCGGAGCGAGCTTTCTGATCGAGCGGCTGCTCGTCGGGCCGCTTGGGCTCTGGGCCGCGCTGACACTCGCGGCCACGTTGACGACACCGTTCGCGGCGCACGCGCTGAACGTCGTCTACTACCGCATCACAGATCCAGGTAGGCCCGTCCTGCAGGCATAGACTCGCTCTCGTGGCGCTGGACCCCGAGACCGAGGAACGGATCGAGCAGCCCGCCTCCGAGGAGGCGGAACGAGAAGCACGCCTGACGCCGGCGCAGGCGATCGCGCAGATGAAGATCAACGTGCCCGTGCGCGGGAACCGAAAGTTGCGCCGGCTGTTGGAGCGCGTCAACGACGACTCGCAGCTGAAGGGGTGGTGGCACGCAGCGAACGTCAACGCGGTCGCGCGCATGCGCATCAACGACCACTCGTGGGTGCACATCCAGATCGTCTCGAACATCGCGCTCAAGCTGCTGCGCCAGCTCACGAAGCACCATGTTCAGCCGTCGCTTGTCGTCGACTACGGCTACGAGAACGACGACGCCGAGGTCGTCGTCCTTCTCGGTGCTCTGACCCACTGCATCGGGATGGCCGTCCACCGCGAGGGGCACGAGGACTTCAGCCTCTTCCTCGCCGAGCCGAAGATCCGCGAGCTGCTGCGCGGCATCTACGAGGAGCCCGACATCACGGTGCTCTCAGCAGAGGTGCTGCAGACGATCACGAGCCATCGCGACTACGGCAAGCCGCTCACGCTCGAGGCCGGCATCGTGCGAGTCGCCGACGCGCTCGACATGGAGCAGGGACGGTCGCGCATCCCGTTCGCGCGCGGCTCGATCTCCATCCACTCGCTGAGCGCAGCAGCGATCGAGGACGTCGCGATCAAGGACGGCGAGCAGCGCCCGATCCTGATCGAGATCACGATGAACAACTCCTCGGGGATCTATCAGGTCGACTCACTGCTGAAGGCGAAGCTCGAGGGGTCCGGGCTCGAGCCCTACGTCGAGGTCGTGGCGCACATCGACACCGAGGAAGAGAAGCGCCTGGTGCCGATCTACCGGCTCGAGATCTAGATCAGGGCCTGGCGATGGCGGTCAGCAGGAAGGCTAGGGCCATTCCGACCCAGACCACGAGGCCGCCTAGCACCCAGACCCAGTTCGAGGACCGCACGACGCCAGCTTACTGCGCGAGCTCGCCGACACCCGGTCGAGGTGGAGCCCGACCAGCCTGCCGTCCGGAAGCCGGGTATCCCGCGGGAAGGTGTGGTGACGATCCGGTGACGAAACTGGACACGTCTGGGCGACAGGGGTAGTTTGGAGACGTGGCCGCCGTCGCCGATCTCGCGTCCGTTGCGCTCTTCAACTCGCTCGACGAGGCGCAGCTGCAGGAGCTCGCAAGTTGGTTTCACGTCCAGAGCGCGGGCCAAGGCACCCGGCTCGTCGGCGAAGGCGCCCCCGGCTACACGTTTTTCGTGATCCTGGACGGCACCGCGCTGGTGACCGCCGACGGCGACCCCCTCGGGAGCCTCGGGCCGGGGGACTTCTTCGGCGAGATCGCGATCCTCGGCGACGGGCGCCGCACCGCAACCGTCACGAGCACGTCGCCGGTGCGGATGCTCGTTCTCTTCGGAACGGAGTTCCGGCAGCTCGAGTGCACGCACCCGAAGATCGCCGAAGAGATCACCGCCGCGATGCAGTCGCGGCTCGGCCAGCGGGTGACGGAACCGGCCTGACGCGCGTGCGCCCGCAGCGACGGGCGCGGCGAGAGGCGCATACCGGGATTCGAACCAGGCTGCGAACGCGCCGTTTTCGTTCGCGTGGGAGCACCGAGGTGTGCACCAAGCGGGCGCGGGCGGAGGAAAAGACTGTCTTTCGCGATGCGGATAGGGTCCCCACATGGTCGAGCTGACCGCCAGCGGCGATGCCGACCAGGTCGAGGCGTGGCTGCGCGAGGCGCTCGAGGACCATGGCCTGCAGCTGTTCGCGCGCATCGACCATGCGGCCGGCGCCCGCAAGGCCGATGTCGAGCTGGAACCCAACGTCCTGCTGATCTTCGGCAACACGCGTGTCGGCACCCCCCTGATGCAGACCGACCCGCGGGTCGGTGTCGAGTGCCGCTGCGAGTGCTGATCTGGCAGGACCCGGACGGCACGCACGTCGGCTACCTCGACCCCCGCGAGCTCGCCGACCGCTATGCCCTCGACGGACACCAACAGACGCTCGAGCGGCAGGCTGCGGTGCTCGCCGCAGTGTCCGCCGCGGCGGCCGGCTGAGCAGCCATCCGGACCGAGGGGGTCTAGCCGTACTAGCCCGAGGGATTCGGCGGGTGCTTATAGAGCCTCGAGGCGCTGCCACACGGCAGTAGGGTCGCCCACGTCGGTCGGCTCAAGATCTGCGATCGCGCGCGTGACGGAACCGGCCTGACGCGCGTGCGCCCGTAGCTGCGGGCGCGGCGGAAAGGCGCATACGGGATTCGAACCCGTGCCGCCGCCGTGAGAGGGCGGTGTCCTAGGCCACTAGACGAATGCGCCGGGAAGGTGCAGTGTAGCCGCGCCCGCGCGCAACCACGCCGCGCGCAGGATCGCAGGTAGGCCCGGCTACAATGCCGGGCGCCCTGCGGGGTCGTCTAATGGTAGGACGCCTGACTCTGGATCAGGTAGTCAAGGTTCGAGTCCTTGCCCCGCAGCTCAGCGAAGCCCCGGAGCGAGCGTTTACGCGCTACTCGGCCCCAGCGGCCTTTGCCTCGATCTCCGAGTCGGCAACCGCGATTGCCAGACCAAGCGCACGGACGATCTTGCCCGCCGCTGATGCGACGCGAGCGGTGCCGACGATCGGAGCAACGGCGATCAGGACCTCCTGCACGTCGTCCGCCTCGACGCCGATGTCGCCGGCGATACCGATGTTCGTCAGGTACGAGATCGGGGGCGCATCCACGGCGACGAGCGCCGCGATCCGTACGAGCATCAGCGTCGAGGGATCGAGATTGGAACGCTCAATCGACGCGGTGTTCAACTCGGTGACCAGGTCGAGGACGGGCGTGTCAGCCGGCGAGCTACTCATCAGTGCCTCCTTCGGTGCGATGGACGCTTGCAGCGCTAGTTCTCCCACATGGTTGGGCTGGGCAGCCTCGTCTTCTTCGGGTGATCCAGGAGCTAGCCGCGAGCCATCTGGTCGATGCAGACGGTCACAGCGAGGATCAGCGCTTCGTCCTGATCAGGCGCGATCTCGATGCCGTAGGTGTCCCTGACGCGGAACCAGCGCTTCGAGACCTCGGCTACGCGATCGCCGTTGCGCTCGATCTTGTACTCGTGGTCGACGATGTTCCCCTTCGCCTCCATGTCGTCTCCGCCCTCGACATCGATCGAGAAACGCTCGCGGAGCGGGGTGACGAGTGCTTTCTTGATCGTGGCAACGGTCTGGCCGTCGCGCTCGACGTCCATCGTGTCCCGAACATGCAGCTTCTTCTCCTGCACGGTGAACAGCTCGGCACCGGCCGGATCCTCGAGCACGAGGGTGTCGCGGATCCTCAGCGCCTTGCCGTTGACCTTGTACGCGCGCTCGCCGGCCTCGTTCTCGATCCAGAAGTCGTCGCCGATCGAGAACACCTTCTCGCGCATCCGGTATTTCGTGCCGCCGTCGTCACGGCGTCCTCGCAGCAGTGGCATCGCCGCTCCTCCTCTCCGGGCTCGCAACCGGATCGTAGCCGCGGAACCTGCAACCGCGACCAGCGGCAGGCACTCCAGGATGATGGCCCAGGGCGCGGCGCTTACGGCTTTCGCCGCGATCGGGATACCGGACCACCGGGGAGAGTGGTGGCGGCTCCAGCCCCTGGCCCCTGGGCCTAGCGCACCATTCACAACCGGCGGCGCTTTCCCTTCCGCGGAACGCTTTTGCGGTTGCATATGCCGACCAGAGTTGGTGCCGCCGGTAGCGCCGTAACACCACCGACGGCGGACGGAACATGGCCGAGAGAGGCGCGCCGCGAACTAGCCGAACGGGCAAGACCGCCGAGCCGTTGGTGTTGTTCGTCGCTCGCCGCGGTAGCGGCCCGACGCCTTGTAGGGAGTCCGGGCGGCCGTGACTCGACGGCCAAATATGAGTGGACAGGACCGCCGAAACGCTCGGACTCCCCTAGAACAGATGCTTTGTCTCCGGAGATACTTGCGGTCTCCGGGGCCGGTGGGTGGAGGAGAAACAATTGCCGACTTGAAGACAGCGCCCCAATGCCCAGGCGGCGTCATGAAATCCGAGGCGTGGTTCCGGGACCGGTCGCGATCCGCAAGCAGGATCTCGAGATCGAAGTGCGCTCCGAGGGCGAGTTGCTCGGCTGGCTCGATATCAGTCAGGGTGGCGTCGACTGGACGCCCGCGGGCTTCAGGCGGACGTTCTCGCGGCGCTGGGAAGACTTCGATTCGTTGCTGAGAGAAAGAGGGAGGCCCGGCCCGCTCAAGGCACGAGCGCGAGAGCGCCGCCGGCGCACACCTGATCTCGACTAGTGGGACGCCGCCGATCATGGGAGCCGAGTTCCGCCTGAGGCTTCCTCGAGCCCCCGGTCGAGGGAAGCCAAAAGCCTCGGCTAGTGGCAGGGCCGCGTGCCACCTCCCGGCTCCCGAAGAACAGATACCCACCCAGCCGCGAAAAGATGCGCGCACCTGGTTGTTCACTGGGGCGCGGGGACCCGGCACCCCAGGCTCTGGGGATGCGGCGCGCAGACCGGGGACGAGTCGCGCACACGCTTGTGTCGGGGGCCGTCGATTACCCGGAAAGGAGGGTCGTCGGTGCGGCCCCCGACGACCTCGCGACCCTACGAAAGAGAACGTGAAGGTTCGGTGACGATTCTGTGCGGGTTCGCTCACGCAGCCCGCCCGAAGGAGACAGCCGTGAAACAGCCTCCCACCCGAAGTGGGAGGCTGTTCTCGCGGGTCTACGTGCGTTGGTCATTCAGCAGCCGAAGCATTGGTCGGGAGCATTGCTCGCAATCACGGTGTCCTTGATCGTCGCAGTGCTGGCCGTGAACAGCCCGCCGCCCTGGGCCGTGCCGGCGGTGAGTGCGTTGTGAGTGATCGAGCTGTCGAGCAGCGTCAGCGTGCCGTCACTGCCGTTCCAGATGCCACCGCCGGTAGCGGAGCTGCCGGGACCGCTCGCGGTCCCGCTGTTGCCGCTGAACGTCGTGTCGCGGATCGTCAGGACTGCGCCGAAGTTGCCGAAGCCGCCGCCTTGAACGTGCGCGGTGCCGGTCGTCGTGCTTGCGGAGAGCATGTTTCCGCTGAACACGCTGTCACTGATCGTGATGCTGAGGCCGTTGCCCCCGCTTCCTCCGGCGGCGGCGGCGAGAGCGCTCCCGCTCGGAGCATCGGTGCTCACCGTGTTGCCGGTGACGCGGGTGTCGGTGATCGACTCGATCCCGCCGGACCCGATGCCGCTGGAGTCGGCGCAGGCACACGCGGTCGAGCCGTTCGGCACGCTTGCGGTGATGTGGTTGTCGCTGACGACACTGTCGGCGAGCGTGAGCTCACCGTCGTCACAGAGGCCGCCACAAAACGCAGTGGCATCGCCGATGCTGTTGTGGGCCGTGACGGTGTTGCCGGTGATCGTGCTGTCGCGGATGTTCGCCGTCGCACAGGCATCCGGGCTGGCACAGCTGTCGTCGCCGCCAACGTGGACGCCGCCCGAGTTCGCCGCTGTCCCATCTCGGATGTCGTTCGGCATCGACGTGGAGATGCTCGCGGTGTTGCCGCTGACCACGGTGCCGTCCATGGTGAGCGTTCCCGAGCCGACGAACACCCCGGCCGTCTCGGCGAACCGACCGTTCGGTGCCGAGGCGGCCGCCCGGTTACCGATGACGGTGCTGTTCTTCAGCGTCAGCCCGCCCTCGGCGCTGAAGATGCCGCCGCCATTTGCATCGCTTTCGACCCCGGTGTTGCCAACCTCGTTGTTGCTGACCCTCGTGTTGACCAGTGTCGTCGCGCCGAACGTGTTGATCCCACCCCCGGCCGCCTGCGCGAACGGGAGGTCGCCGTTGATGCAGGTGATCGTGACGTCGGGAGGACACGGAAGCCCTGAGTCGATCGCGCTCGTCGGCGCCACCCGGTTGCCGGTGATGACGCTGTTCTTGATCGAGACGGTCGCACCCTGACCGAAGCTCGCCCCGGGCGGCACCGAGATCCCACCGCCGAGCGCGATCACGCCAGGGCCGACGAACGCCTCGGCGAAGCTCGAGTGGGTGACCCCGCCCGTGATCGTCACGCCGCTGATCGAGACGGTCGGCTCGCTCGCTGCGTCGAACGTACCGATCGTGATCACCGGACCGCCGCCCTTGATGACCGTCGAGCCGGAGCCTGCCCCAATGAGCGTGAGACTCTTGTCGATGGTGAACCCACCGTCGTACGTCCCCGTCGCGACCTGAATCGTGTCGCCCGCACTCGCCGCCGCGACTGCAGCGGCGATCTGACTGAACGCGCACCCACTCGGACAGACCTTCACCGTCGCCGCCCCTGCACTCCCGACCTCCACGCACCCAAGCACCGAGCACGCGCAGATGAAGAGGACGGCTCGTCGAGCACGAAGTCCCATGACCTTCCTCCCTCTCCCCCCGACTGTGACCAAGAAGCGGACCTGCCACCGCAGTCTCGGTTCTCGGCGAGACGCTCATACAACCGCAACGAGATGTCAAGCGCGCTGTTACCCGATCTTCGCAACGCCGGTGGCGTTGATCAGGAAGCCCCGGCCCGAGCTGGTGACGATGCATTTGACACCGGATTGGAGCGAGAAGCAGCGAAATCGGCCGACCGTGATCTGCCTCCCGTACGGGAGAATCTTCGTGTTCTCGCCCGGGTTGCCAAGGCAGCGCACGAGGTTGCGACAGATCCGTAGCCGCCCGTCGAGCCCCATCATGACGCTGTGCGGCTTCTTCGCGCTCTGGCAGTACACCTGGCTCGGAACGCCGGCTCGGCGGTCGTCCATCTCGCAGCCAAGGTTGCGGCTGGGTGAGTAGAAGCTGGCCGTCGTCCGTCCTCCGGGGGACGATGGAACGGTGGCCCAGGGGCCTGCGACCAACTGGCTCCCGTTCCAACGCCACAGCCGCGCGTGCGTTCCGCCGCTCGGCACGCAGCGCGGATCACCCGCGCGAAAGACGGGCCGCGTCTCTTTGATGTCCGAACCGACTGCAACCAGCGGAGCGACGATGAACACGAGCCCTTGCACCATCACCAGCTGCCAGGAGGCGCCGTCGTAACGAAAGACCGCCCAGCCCTGCGGCGACCAACACGTCGGCGCCTTGATCGAGACGACCATCGCCACGCTCCCCGCTCCCACAAACGGGCCGCACAGGACCTGCGCAGCCGGGCTCGGCAACTGGAAGTTGTTCAGACCGTGCTGGTTCACGAGCTGGTTCGCGGTGGCCGCAGAGCAATCGGCGGCCGCGATCGAGCTTCGAGCAGCGGGAGCAGCGGCGCGACTTCCCGCACCGGCAACGGCCGCCACCATCACAACGACGCAAATTCGAACTGCCGGCCGACGCAATGTGGCCGCCTTTCTCCGCAGGCGAAAGAGCGTCCCATACACCCGCGCCAGGGTCAATCGGTTTAGCGCCGCGCGACCCGGAGATCACGCGGCGATGGTCGCTCTAATCCTCTGGTGGACGGTCGGTCCCCGCGTCGCCGCAGCCGAAGTGTTCGTCGAGCTCGCGATCGGGCTCCTGCTCTACTGCGCCACGTTTGGCGTCGGCGCGACGGCTAGGACTTCATCCGCATCGAGACGTCGTACTTCGTGACCGACGTTCGCTGGCCGGGCGTGTCGCCCGCGTCCATGGCGCTGAGGATCTCGTCGCCCTTCTTGTAGTCGTCCTCGTTGTCGAAGACGATGACCACGACCGACTTCTCGGCGCCGGGGTCGTGCAGGACGAGCATCTCCGACTGCGGGAAGCCTTCGGGCGGCTGGCCACCCTCCATCTCCTGCTTCATCTGCTGCATCCGGTCGCTGCTCACTCCGTCGAACGTCACTACGCGTGCAAGTGCCATTTGGGCCCTCCCCGGTTCGCTGTCGCGTGCAGCTTACGCCTCTTCGACGCGCCTTACTTCGTGGCCCGGATACATCGCCTGCCAAACGCGGAGGTACGCCTGCATCTCGATCATCGCATCGCGACGGCTTTGGGATTGCGACGGCAACGCCACCTCCAGCACCTGCTCGCTCGCGAAGACCACGGTGCAGCCGCATCGCTCGAGGTAGTCGGCAAGGGCATGCGCCGCCGCCGGCGTCGTCAGTTCAATCGTCATCTCGCCGCAGATCTCCACCTGTCGCGCGCGCCACGCGCAACGACAGCTGATGGAGTATCGGCCCGCGCACGAGCAGCGACCGAGCCTCGTTAGAGGGAATCAGGCAGCCCCGGGGGAGCTGCCTGATTCGAGTTTCAGCTCGATCTACGGCTGCAGCGACTGGACCGCCGCAGATGTGGCCGCGGGTTGACTGCCGGAGCCATCGCCGTCAGCACCATCAGCCTGCGACGTATCGGCCCAGGAGGCGTCCGCCCACGAAGCGTCCGCCCACGAAGCGTCCGCCCACGAAGCGTCGGCCCAGGACGCGTCGGCCCACGAGGCGTCCGCCCACGACGCCGCGCTCCAGGACGCATCCGCCCACGAGGCGTCTGCCCACGAGGCGTCGGCCCAGGAGGCACTCGCCTGCACCGTCGAGAGCCACGAAGCCGCGTCGAAGCGCAGGTCGCTCGTCACGAACTTTCGGAGCGCGAGGTTGGGATTCGGCGCGGAGTTGAGCATCGCCGCGCGGTACGCATTGACGCCACCGACACCGAGCGATCCCGGAATCGCACTCGGGAGCGACCGCGCGGTCAACATGAGCGCGCCCTTCACCTGATCGGGCGTCCACCCGGGGTGCCTTGCGAGGATCTGTGCGGCCGCACCGGCGACAACCGGAGCCGCAAACGAGGTTCCCGAGAGCTCCATGTAACCGGGCGCCACGACGTGGTCCGGCTTCTCGCTGACGAGCGTCGAGGCCGTCGGGACGGGGCCGACCATGTAGCGGCCCGCTGCACCGATCTCGGGCTTCGAGAAGCCGTCCTCGGTGTAGCCCCACGCCGACCATGGCGCGGCAGTGTCGTCGCCCGGGTAGATGCTCGACCCGAGGTCCATGGCGCCGACGGTCATGACGAACGGATCGTTGCCGGGCGCATACATCACGCCGCTCGGGCCCGAAGCTGAGCCGTAGTTGCCGGCGGCCGCAACGACGAACACGTTGTTGAACCAGAGCTTCTCGACCGCCCGATCGAGCGGGTCGTTGTAGAAGTCGTTCTTCGTGCCCGAGTGCAGCGAGAAGTTCGCGACGCGGATGTTGTAGGTCGCCTTGTTGGCGAGAATCCAGTCGCACGCCGCGATGACGTCGCTCGTGCGCGCCGTGCCGGCGTCGTTCATGACGTCGAGCGAGACGATCTTGGCGTTCGGCGCTGCACCGGCCATGCCGGCCGCAGAGCCCGCCGCGATGCCCGCCACGAAGGTCCCGTGGCCACGACCGTCGCCGGGCGAGTTCGGTGTCATGCTCGACAGGTTCACCTGGGCGGCGACCCTGCTACCGCCGTCGAAGTCAGGGCGATTCGCATCGATGCCCGAGTCGACGACCGCGATCGTCGGCGCCTGAGGCGCGGGATTCAACGTCGAGCCCCAGAGCCACGCCGTCCCCGACGTGTAAGGCCACAGCTGCGTCGACGACTGGGTGCCGGTCAGCTCGACCGTCGAGTCCGGTGTGATCGTCAAGCCGGGTTTCTTCGCGAGCGAAGCGAGCTTGCCGGCGGTGATGTCGACCGCAACCGCGTCCGCGGATTGCAGCCGGCGCCGGATGTCGGCGCCCAAGCCGTTGACGCTCGCCGCAGCATCGGAGGTGCCCGCCGAGCTCTGGATGATCACGTGCAGCTTCTGGTTGGGCTTCTTGTCTGAATTCTCGAGCAGACCCGGGCTGATGTAAGTGCCGTTGCCCTTGCCCTTGCCGCCGCCGTTGTCGGCGCCGGCCGACAGGGGAACGACGAGCGTGAGGGCCACGAGCGCCGCCATCGCAAAGCGGCGTCCGTCGCGCCCACCCGATCCCCAGAGAGCGTTCTTGCGCGATTCGCCTCGCGACCCGCTGCCCCAGAGGGCATTCGAGCGGACGCCTCGCTTCCAGCCGGTCGAGTCTCGCATGATCTTGGTGTTCCTCCTGCCGCGCTGCCGCGCGGGCCGCAGTCGTTTCCTCGGTGGCCGAGCTCAGCTCAGCCGTCGGAACGTAGGCTCGGCCGCGCAGCGCTGCCTCCCCCGCTGGGGTGAGGCGCGGATTTCCCCCTTTCGAGGGAGGAGAGCTACTGCAGCGTCAGCCGCCGGCGGATCGTGCCGGCACGCTGATGGCGCGCTTCGAGGCCGATCTCCGTCCCGGCCGGCGCCTCGATGACCCACTCGAGCTTCGTCAGGTCGGCGCTCGACTCGTCGTTCCCCCACCATGTCGTCGAGCGCTTCTCGACGCGCCCCTTGAGCTGGCCCACCTGGGTCTTGACCTCGCCGCCGACGAGGCGTGCGCCCGCCGGCAGCTCGAGCTCCACCTCGAGGTCGCGGACGGCATGTCGTTCGAGCGCTTTCTGGGTCACGTTCGTCGGCAGCCAGCCGGTGTTCTGCAGGACGAGGCGAACGAGGAACGAGCTCTCCCCCAGCTGCTCGACGTCGAGCGAGCGCACCTCGAGAAACGGCGAGATCAGGAGGTGGAAGAGCGCCCAGTCCGAGTGCGGCGCGACCTCCTGCTCGAGGCGGTCGAACGGGACGTTGAACCAGTAGTTGATGATGTCCCAGCCGCCGAGCTCCACCTTGCCGAGCTCCGGATGGTCGAACTCGTACCAGTCGACGTACGCACCCGGGTAGGTCTCGTCGGCCCACTTGAGGAGCGTGAGGTCGTCCTCGACCGGGTGCTCGCGGATCCAGTCGGTGAAGTGGTAGTCCTGGAGGCCGGCCTGGCGCTGCGGGCTCCAGAACTCGGTTGTCCAGGAGAAGACACCGACGTGGTCGTAGAGCCAGTCGTGCGCGCCGCCCTTGATCGTCTGCTTCGGGTCGTACTTGAAGTCGTGGAAGACGGACACAGCCGGATATCCGGTCAGCTCGGTGCCGCGCTGCCCGATGATCGTGTACGCCCGCAGGTCATGCGTGGGCAGGTCGTCGTCGGGACGTCCTGCGTACGGCCGCAGGTGAACGCCGCTGAAGGTGTGGTACGCGATGTGGCCGGTCACGTTCGGGCGATCGGTGACCGCCTGCACCATCGCCCGCACTTCCGGCTCCGACGTAGGGAACGGGCCGGCGCCGCGCTGCTCGTGCTCGGGCGACCAGTCCGCCGGGAAGTTGCGGTTGAGGTCGAGCCCCTCCAGCGGCGGCGGCACCCTGATCGTGACGCCGTCGTAGTTCTGGATGCGACCCTCGTACAGCAGCCGGTAGAACGGTCCGTCCGCCGGCGTGTCGACGGGATCGCGGCGCACCAGGAGCTTCTTTTCGTCGGGATGCGTCCGCCAGGCGCCGTTCGGATCCTCGACGCGCATGTCGAGCACGCGTCCGTCGCCGTCGACGTCCTCGACCTGGAGCCCGTCCTCCGTCTCGTCGCGCGGGTACGGGCGGACGCTCGAACGGATGAAGCGGCGCTCCTTCAGCCCACGCTCGGCGCCGTCGGGATTCAGCCGCGGGATGACGTAGAACGTCCGGGTGTCGAGCGCGCGCGTGACGAGGTCGTTCCTGCCGTACTCGCTCAGCAGCTTGCGGATCAGGTGGAGTGCGGCCGTGCAGCCCGTCCACTCCATCGAGTGGATGTTCGCCTCGATCAGAAAGGCCGGCTTGTCCTCGTGTGCGCCGGTCTCGGTGTTCGTGATCGTGACGAGCCAGATGTCGCGGCCCTCGTACGACTTCCCGATCGACTCCAGGCTGCAGAGCGTGGGCGCCTCGTCCGCCCAGTCGCGCAGCGTCTCCGTCAGCTCGTCGTACCCGTAGAAGTGGTCGTACGAGACGGCGCGCAATCTAGTTCGCGATGAGCTCGTTGACGAGCGGCTTCGTGTCGAAGGGGTCGTAGCCGAGGCGGACGGCGATCTCCTCGCTCGACGGCTTCGTCCCCTCGGCGAAGAGCGCCCGCAGGAGCTCGCCCGTCCTGGGGCTGTGCCACCAGTCGTCGCCGACCTCGTCGATCAGGTGCGCACGGAGCTGCGCGTGGCGGATCCACGCACGCAGGTAGTCCGCTGAGTAGAACCCACCGTCCATGTCCGCGAGGTGCCCGTCGCTCGGGTAGCGAACGCCCGTCGCGGCCGTGAGCCTCTGCGCGTAGTCGTCGCTCGTCGTGCCGGCTTCGTCGAAGTTCGACCAGAAGTCGAGCTCGAACTGCAGCTTGGCCGTGTAGCGGCGGAAGAGGAGCGCCTCGAGGAAGATCGCCGCCTGCGCATTCGTCCGAGCCTCCTCGTCGCCGAGGCCGAAGTACCGCGCATGCCAGCCGGGCTCGCGGGTGATCGCCTCGCAGATGTACGAGTAGATCTCCGTCAGCGCGTGGTCGCGGGAGATGCGGCGGAACGTGTATGGCAGGTTCGGGTCGACGCCGGCGTAGTGGAGTGCATGCCCCGCCTCGTGCATGAACGCCTGGTAGTCGTGGAGCCCGCCCTGCGCCCGGGTGATCAGGTGGACGACCTTCGGCGGGTCCGACGCGATCACACAGGCTCGCGGCGACTTCTGCGGCCGGTCGTCGAGGTCGAGCCTGATGTTGCGGTCGGCTGCAAGGTCGAAACCGAGCGCGGACAGCGTCTCGAGACAGACGTCCGTCGCGCGGTCTTTCGTGTACGTGGCGTCGAACGGCGAGAGCCTGCGCACGTAGCCCATGTGCGCGGACGACGGCTGGGGCTCGCGGTCGGGCCCGAGCAGCCGCTCGAACCACGTCTCTCGGAGCTCGAGGAACGTGTCCTCGATCTCCTCGCTGGCCGCGGCCAGGACGGACTCGAGCTCGCGCAGCGAGATCTGCTTCTCCTCCTCGCTGCGCACAACGGGGTCCGGCTCGCCGCTGAGGTCGGCCTCGAGCTCCTCGTAGGCCCGCAGCAGCTCCAGGCGGTCTGCATTGAACTCCGCCGACCTCTCGCGATAGAGCTCCCCGAGGTCGTCGCGGTCCTTGTACCCAGGAAGCACGGACAGCTGCGCGAGCGCGGAGCGGAGCGGGAGCTCTTCGCCCTTGAACGACACACGCGCCGCCAGGAGCGCGTTCTCGAGCTCGTCGTCACGTTCGGCGAGCTCTGCCGCGACGAGCCCACTCTCACACGTCTTCCGCAGACGGTAGAGCCACTCGCGCCGATCGCCCTCGCTGCCGTCCTCCTCGGCCCGCAGTGCCTCGAGCTGCTCGCGGCTGAACAGATCGGCATACCTGGCGACGATGGCGGCCTGCTCGGATACCTCCTTCTCGCCCACGCGCACCGCCCGGCCCTCCTCCGAGCGGTCGTAGAGGTACCGCTGGAGTTGTTGCTCGAACTCTGCGGCGCTGCGGACGGCAGTCGTCGACATCGAGAAGACTCTATCCAGCCAGGTTTGCCATGGTGGACGTGAGCTGCTCGAGCGTGAAGGGCTTCGGGATCACGCCGTCGCTCGCGGTTTCACCCACGTGCTCCGACCCGGTGAGAAGCGCGACTTTCACCCGCGGCCGCTCGCGGCGCAGCTCGTCGAGGAAGTCGAGTCCGCTGGCTGTCCCCACGTGGACGTCGAGGAGGACGACCTCGATGTCGTGCAGTTCGAGCTCGGCTCGCGCTTCTTGCAATGTCCCGGCGTCGTGCACCGACCAGCCGGCGAGCTCGAGGTTGAGCCTGCAGAGCAGCCGGATCGAGGCGTCGTCGTCGACGACGAGGACAGTGCGACCGGGCGATTCCATTCGCCGCCGGAGTCTAATCTCGCCGCGTATCCGCATCCGTCGGCCGGGCGTTTACCAGTTGAGGATGACAAAGGAGGCGCGACACTCCGAGGGGATCCTGCTTCGGCTGCCGCAACCCACGCCACAGTTCCGCCTGCGCGCCTGGCGCATCTTCCAGCGCGCGCTCGACCCGCTTGCTCCCCCTAGGCCACTGCGACGGCAGCACTGAGACGCCGCAGCGTCTCGTCCTTGCCGAGCAGCTCGAGGCTCTCGAACAGCCCGGGTGAGACCTTCGAGCCGGTGACGGCGATCCGGATCGGCTCGAAGGCCTGTCGCGGCGACAGCTCGAGCCGTTCCGCGAGCGCGCGGAGGGCGGCCTCGATGCGCTCGGTGTCGAAGGGCTCGACGCGCGCGAGCTCCTCGCGCGCCGCCTCGACGATCGACTCGCGCCCGTCGAGCAAAGCGGCGTGCGGATGGACGTCGTGGAAGAAGAAGCCGGCGAAGTCCGGATACTGGCCGAACCGCTCGATCTTCTCCTGGACGATCGGGACCGTGCGACGGACGAGCTGCTCGTCCCAGTCGTGGCCGGCCTCGCGAAGGTAGCGGATCAATGCGTCGCCGTACTCCTCTTCGGACAGCGCGCGCAGGTAGACGCCGTTCATCCAGTCGAGCTTCTGATAGTCGAACGTCGCCGGGCTCGGGACGACTCGGTCGAGGTCGAAGCGCTCGATCAGCTCGTCGCGCGTCATGATCGTCGTCTTGTCGTCGTAGCTCCAGCCGAGCAGTGCGAGGAAGTTGACGAGCGCCTGCGCGTAGTAGCCCTGGTGGCGGAAGTCGTCGACCGTGACCGACCCGTGCCGCTTGGACAGGCTCTTGCCGTCCGCGCCGAGCACGTGCGACACGTGCGCGTAGACAGGCACGTCGCCGCCGACCGCGCGGATGATGTTGATCTGCTTCGGCGTGTTGGAGATGTGGTCCTCGCCGCGGATGACGTGCGTGATCCCGTCCCACACATCCTCCATCGGTGACGCGAAGTTGTACGTCGGACGCCCGTCCGAACGGACGAGCACGAGGTCCTCGAGCTTCTCGTTCGGGAATTCGATGTGCCCGCGGACGGCGTCGTCCCACGCAGTCACCCCGTCATCCGGCATCCGGAAGCGAATCGCGCCCTCGTCCTCGTACGCCTTTTCCTCCTCCATCAGCCGGCGCGCGAGCGCCGCGCAGTCCTCGATCCGGTCGAGCTGGAAGGTCACGTCGCCGTCCCAGTCGAGGCCGAGCCAGCGGAGCGACTCCTGGATCTGCTCCGTCGCAGCCGCGACCTCGCGACTCGTGTCCGTGTTCTCGATCCGCAGCTTGAACTCGCCGTCGTGGTGCCGCGCGAACAGCCAGTTGAAGAGCGCCGTGCGGACGTTCCCGATGTGGAGGAACCCGGTCGGGCTCGGCGCCATGCGGACGCGGACGGACACGCCGTTAGGTTACTGAGGTGCTGTTCGGAGCTCATTGTTCGGGCGGGATCAAGAAGGCGCTCGACAAGGCCGAAGGGATGGACGCCGATTGCGTCCAGCTCTTCGTCCAGAGCCCGCGCACCTGGCACTTCCCGAATCACGACCCGAAAGACCTCGACGCGTTCCGAGCCAAGCGCGAGGAGATCAACATGCCCGCGCTTGTCCACGCTCTGTACCTCGTCAACCTCGCCGCGCCCGACGACGAGATCTACCGAAAGAGCGTCGACACGATGCGCTCGACGATGGCGACCGCGTCCGAGATCGACGCCGACGGCGTCGTCGTCCACGTCGGCTCGCACCTCGGCGCCGGCTTCGAGGCCGGGCTCGAACGTGCCGTCCCTGCGCTCGCTCAGGTGCTCGAGCACAGCAACGACCGCACCTGGCTGCTGATGGAGAACTCTGCCGGCGCGGGCGGCACGATCGGCCGCTCGGTCGACGAGCTCGCGATCCTGTTCGACGCGCTCGACCGGCACGAGCGGCTCGGCATCTGCCTCGACTCGTGTCACCTCTACGTCTCCGGTGTCGACGTGACCGATCCAGAGACGTGGGACGCCTGCCTCGAGGAGGTCGACGAGCGCATCGGGCTCGACCGGCTGCGCGCGCTGCACGCGAACGACGCGAAGGCGCCACTCGGGTCGAACCGCGACCGCCACGACAACATCAGCGACGGGCTGATGGGCGACGGCTTGGGGGTGTTCCTCGCGCACCCCCGGGTGCAGGACCTCCCGGCCGTGCTGGAGGTCCCGGGAGCCGACGGCCACGGCCCGAACGCGGACGAGATCCAGAAGCTGCGAGACCTCCACGCCCGCGCAACCGCGTAGCCGGTACCGCTGGACGGTGCTCGCGGCCGGCGTGGTCGCGCAGGCGTCGTATGCCATGACGGGGCTCGGCCTGCCGGCGATCGCGCCGGCGATCCGCCGCGACTTCGGGCTCACACTCACGCAGACCGGCGTCGTCCTCGCTGCCAGCTTCTTCGGCTCCGTGCCGACGCTGCTCGTCTGGGGGCTCGTCGCCGACCGCATCGGCGAGCGGATCGTCATGTCAGCGGGGCTCGCGGCGGCGGCCGGGGCGCTCGTCTGGGCCGCGTACGCTTCCTCGTTCGCGATGCTCGTCGCGGCGCTGGCGGTGGCCGGCGGGGTAGCGGCCGGCGTCAACTCGGCAACCGGACGTGCCGTCATGCAATGGTTCGCAGCGGACGAGCGCGGGCTGGCTTTAGGGATCCGGCAGATGGCGGTTCCACTCGGCGGCGCGGTCGGCGCCGTTGCACTGCCGCTCCTCGAGCACCACTTCAGCCTACGCGCGGCCTTCCTCGGCCTGGCGGTCGAATCGGTTGTCGGCTCAGTCGTCGCGTTCGTCCTGATCCGCGTCGAGCCCGCCACCCGAGATCGCTCGTCGCTCGCACGCCCGCTGCGCGACCGGCGCATCTGGCTCATCTGCGTCGCGAGCACCTTCTTCGTGACGACGCAGCTCAGCCTGCTCGGCTTCTTCGTGCTGTTCCTGCACGACCACCGAGGCGTCTCGACGGCGGTTGCCGCAGCCGCACTCGCGGTCACGCAGGTGCTGGGCGGCATCTCTCGGATCGCCCTCGGCCGCTGGTCGGACCGGATCCACATGAGGATCGCGCCGTTGCGATGGGTCGGCCTCGGCATCGCGGGCTCCGTCGCCGTCTTGACGATCGTGTTGAACGGTTCGCCGTGGATCGTGGTGCCCGCTCTGATGGTCGCGGCCACTTTCGGGCTCTCGTGGAACGGCCTCTCGTTCACGGCGACTGCCGAGACGGCCGGCCGTGCGCGCAGCGGCGCCGCGATCGGGTTGCAGCAGACGTTTCTCGCCGTCGGCGGGCTCATCGCGCCGATCGCGTTCGCCGCCGTGGTCCACCACGCGTCCTGGCACGCCGCCTTCGCGCTCGCGGCGGTGAGCCCGCTGGTGGGCTACGCGCTGCTCAGTCCGCTAGCCGAGCGAAGACCTTGAACGTCGGGCGGCCGACAGGGAGTTCGTGGAACTCGGGATTCACGCAGCCGAGCTCGCCCGAGCGAGTGCTGCCGTAGCACTCTTCGACCTCCACCCGGCACATCGGCAGCGGCGCGCGCGTCGCACGCATGCCACCGAAGCCTTCCCGTCGGGCCTCCGCCTCGCGGAGCATTTCGAGATCGATCTCGACGCCGTACACCTTCTGCATGCAGCCGATGTAGGTGTGACCGAACTCCTGGAAGGCATAGAGGAACGGGCAAGCGCGGTCGATGCATGCAGATGGGTACACGACCTTGTCGCAGTGAACTTCGCACCGTCTGCACTCGAGCTCGTCCTGCGGCCGGAGCGGAAGCTCGGTCGCGGTAGAGACGCCCTGCGGCGGTGTCGACATAACGGAATTTTCCTGCCCGCAACCGCGCGCCGCAAGACTTGACAGAGCGCCGCTCTATAAGCTAGGGCCGCGTGGCGCGACGACTCCTGTGGGCCTCGCTTGCTCTCGCGCCCATTACCTGGATCGTCGACGCCGTTGCCCAGCCGGGCAAGACGGCGCTGTTCCTCCTCTCGGCGCTGTCGCTGATCCCGCTCGCGTGGTTGATCGGCGAGGCGACCGAGCATGCAGGTGAGCACACCGGTGCACGGATCGGCGGCCTCCTCAACGCGAGCTTTGGCAACGCGCCGGAATTGATCATCGCCCTGATCGCGGTGGCCGACAACCTGCCCGACGTCGTGCGTGGCTCGCTCGCGGGAAGCGTGATCTCGAACATCCTGCTCGTGCTCGGCGCCGCGATGACAATCGGCCCGGATCACGCGCAGCTGCAGCGACGCTCGCTGCTCTGGCAACTCGGGCTCGTCGCCGTTGCGGTCGTGCTGCTGCTGATTCCGTCGATTCCGGGTTTCCACGGCGACCCCAACCGTCATTCGCTGGCGCTCCTCAGCATCGGCCCGGCGGTCGCGCTGCTGGTGCTCTACCTCCTCGTGACGATTGTCGGGTTGCGGCGCCGGGAGCAGGATGAGGCCCCCGGCGAGCCTGGCTGGAGCCTCCGCCGGTCGTTGATTGCGCTTGGGATCGCCACGGCTGCGACCGCGATCACGAGCGAGATCCTGGTCCACTCGCTGCAGGACTTCGCGAAGGCGGCGGGCCTGTCGCAGTTCTTCATCTCGATCGTGATCGTCGCGGTCGTCGGGAACGCGGCGGAGCATGGCGGCGCCGTCGTCATCGCCCACCGCGGGAAGATGAAGCTGGCGACCCAGATCGCGGTCACCTCGAGCGCGCAGGTCGCACTGTTCGTCCTCCCGGTCGTGCTCCTGCTCTCGTTCGCGTTCACGCATCCGTTGACGCTCGCTTTCCGTCCGGTCGAGCTGTTCGGGATGGGTGCGGCCGCCGTCTTTGTCGGCTTCGTCCTGTCCGACGGCCGCTCCAGGCGCTGGGAGGGGCTCCTCCTGATCGGCGTGTACACGGCCTTCGCAGTCCTCTGCTTTCACCTGGGTGACCGCTGATCGAAGAGGCCGGTTAGCCGTACCGCGCCGATTTTCCCGGGATGGAACACTTGGGCCATCGACCCGGAGGCCAGCATGAGCGAAACGACGACCACGACCGCCCCGACCACGGCCGCCACCACCGAGCCGGTCGTGTCGGCACGCGACCTGACGCGACGCTACGGGGAGGGCGACACCGCCGTCGACGCCCTGCGCGGCGTCTCGCTGGACGTGCGCAAGGGGGAGCTGCTCGCGGTCATGGGGCCGTCGGGCTCGGGCAAGTCCACCCTGATGCACATCCTCGCCGGTCTCGACCGGCCGACCAGCGGTGAGGTGACGATCGCCGGCACGGAGATTTCGAAGCTCAACGACAACGACCTGACGAAGCTCCGCCGCGAGCACATCGGCTTCGTCTTCCAGTTCTTCAACCTCCTCCCGATGCTCGACGCCGAGGAGAACGTGGTGCTGCCGCTCTCGATCGCGGGCGAGAAGCCGGACAAGGCGTGGGTGAACGAGCTGCTCGATCAGGTCGGGCTCGCGCAGCGCCGCCACCACCGCCCGTCGGAGCTCTCAGGCGGACAGCAGCAGCGCGTCGCGATCGGACGCGCGCTCGTGAACAAGCCGACGATCATTTTCGCGGACGAGCCGACAGGCAATCTCGACTCGAAGACGAGCGGCGAGATCCTCGAGCTCCTCGAACGCTCGGTGCGCGAGCTCGAACAGACGATCGTGATGGTGACGCACGAGCCGCGGGCGGCCGCGATCGCCGATCGCATCCTCTTCCTCGACGACGGGCTGATCGTGCGCGAGGCACGCGAAATCTCCGCCCACGACATCGTCGCTGCGATGGAGGAGCTGGGAGCCTAGTGACCGCCTTCGCGCTTCGCGGCCTGCTCGGCCGCAAGCTGCGGACGGCGCTGACGGCGATCGCGATCGTCCTCGGCGTCGCGACCGTCAGCGGCACGTATGTCCTGACGGACTCGATCAACAACGCCTTCCACTCGATCTTCTACGAGACCCGTGCCGGGTCCGATGCGGTCATCAGCGGCAAGTCGCCGTTCGACGTCACCGGTGACAGCGGCACCACCAATCCGTCGTTCGACGAGTCGCTGCTGCAGAAGGTGCGCGCCCTGCCGGAGGTCGCAGAGGCGCAGGGGCAGGTGAACGGCGAGGCGCACCTGATCGGCAAGGACGGGAAGGCGATCGTGTACGGCGGCGCGCCGAACCTCGGGTTCAGCATCGCCGACGGCGCGTCGCGGTTCAATCCGCTGCAGCTCGTGTCCGGCGCGTGGCCGAAGGGGAACGAGGTCGTGATCGACAAATCGACCGCGTCGAAGGAGCATTTCACGATCGGCCAGGTGGTCGGCGTCCAGGCCGACGGGCCGGTCGAGCAGCTGCGTATCTCTGGGATCGTGAAGTTCGGCTCCGTCTCGACCATCGGCGGTGCGACGTTGTCCGGGTTCGACCTGCCGACGGCGCAGAAGCTGTTCGGGAAGGCCGGGAAGCTCGACGAGATAGCGGTCGCCGCGGCTCAGGGCGTCTCCGACCCGAAGCTGATCGCCTCGATCAACCAGATCCTCCCGGCGGACACGCAGGTGCGAACCGCGCAGGCGCAGTCGCACGAGGACGCGAAGGAGACCGACTCGTTCATCTCCTTCCTGCAGAAGTTCCTGCTCGGCTTCGGCGGTGTTGCGCTGTTCGTCGGCAGCTTTGTCATCGCCAACTCCCTTTCGATCACGATCGCGCAGCGGACCCGCGAGTTCGCGACGCTGCGCACGCTCGGCGCGTCGCGCGGGCAGGTGCTGCGCTCGGTGATCCTCGAGGCGTTCGTGATGGGCGTGCTCGCATCGATCGTCGGCCTCTTCGCCGGCCTCGCGCTCGCCAAAGGCCTCTTCTCGCTTTTCGACGCAGTCGGGTTCACGCTCCCGAACAACGGGCTCACCCTCGAGACGCGGACGATCGTCGTCGCCCTGCTCGTCGGGATCCTCGTCACGCTCCTCGCCTCGTTGCGACCCGCGCTGCGCGCGACGCGCGTGCCGCCGATCGCCGCCGTCCGGGAGGGTGCCACGTTGCCGGAGTCGCGCTATGCGCGCTACCGGCTCCCGGCGGCGATCGTGGTGACGCTGCTGGGCTTCGCCGGCTTGCTCGCCGGGCTGTTCGTCCCGAATCTGAGCACCGCCCAGGTCCTCCTCCTCATCCTCGGCGGCGCCCTGCTCATCTTCATCGGGGTCGCGCTCCTGTC
>DATFTK010000101.1:0-4836 GCA_035262005.1 Gaiellaceae bacterium
AAAGCGGCGAACCTCTTCGCTCGCGGAACTACAGTTCCGCGAGCGGGAAGGAGCGGTGCCGCCGCGGCGGCACGAGGAAATTCTGCCTGTGGGTTGTGCGCAGGATCGAGTTGAAGCCCTGTTCCCTTGCGCGCGCCTCCAGCGGCAGCTTGGTGCCGTCAGGCAGCACGCCGTCCATCGCGAGCCTGTTGCGATCGAAGTCGTCGCCCGACGGGTTGAAGACGACGAAGTGCAGGCCGGCTCGCGGGCCGGACTGCATCGCGTCGGCGTCTGCTCGCGCGCTCCAGGCAAACGGGTTGTCCAGCGTGTTGAAGTCCGCACGCTGCGGGATCGCGGTGCCCTTCGGATAGACCGTCCCGTCGTCGCCGACGTAGTCGTGCTGCAAGCGAGACGACGCCTGGATCGAGGCGCTGTGCCCGATCCGGCCCTGTCGCCGGAAGTCCCGCTCGACGCTGCGAGAGGAGGCTGCGTGCCGCACGGGCTGCGCGACGGTCAGCGTTCCATCCCGCACCGCACGCCCGGGACGGAACGCCGTCGCCGCACGCTCGTCGAAGTCGAAGTTCAGATACCAGGCTTCGAGGTCCTCGAACAGGTGCGAGACGTGCATGTGGGTTCCCTGGCGGAAGTAGTGCTTGGGACCGAGATCGACGAACCCGAGTGTCTCGTGATTGGCGATCACGCCTGGCCCGAGCGCGTCCTTCTGCGTCGACGTGAAACCGAGGAAGAGCTGCGCCTCCTCCGGGACGAGATCGGCGCCGGGCACGCCGGCCACCATCGACATCTTCTTCGGCAAGCCGCCGCCGACGAACCCGCGGCGAATGCTCGTGACGTCGAAAAGCGAGAGCTTCGTGAACAACGACTGCGCCGCGTCGGCGATGTGCTTCTGCGTGTCGCTCCGCAGGAGCACGGCGACCTCGTTGTGCTCGAGCAGCGTGTCGTGCGGATCGCTCGGGAAGCGCCGGGGCGGCAGCAACGCGGGTTTGTGCGCGCGCACGTCCTGGGGGGCGTGAATGCGCCACGCCTCGGGCACGTGCCGCTCGAAGTAGGGCAACCCGTAGGCGAGAGTCACCCCGAGCCCCGCGGGTGTCTGGTCGTAGCGCCGGTCGAGCTCGTCGAGCGCGTCGGAGAGCTCGCGTTGAGCCGCTCGCAGGTCCGCTGCACGGATGTCGGCCGTCACGAGCTGGTGGTGCCGCGGCGGCACGACGACCTCGACGTTGTTGTCGAGGACGACAGACACGGAGTCGAGCAGGTGCTGCTCGTCCGGACGGTCGAGTGGCACGGCACGCTTCGGCGTCTCACCGCCGAGCTGGTCGACGAGCTCGTAGATCCCGCCCGCGGCGAGCGCGCCCGCTGCGGCGCCCGCGAGCATCTGGCGGCGCGTCAGGCGCACGCTACTGCTTGGCCGGACGGACGATGATCAGATTCCGGAGCGTGTGATCGAGGTTCTGGCGAACCTTGGCGTAGCCGAACGGCGGCGCGACATGCTCGCTCACCGTGTACAGCCCGCCGCCGTAGTGCCAGGCATAGAGGATGTGCCACTGGTCGGCGTCCTGGTTGACGTTGAACACGGTTGCGGTCAGCCCGCCCCCGCGGACTGTCCCGCCCGGGGAGCTGAAACAGGGAATCAGCGCGCGCGTCTTCGAGTCGGCATCGACGCATTTCGGTATACGAGTACGTCCGGGGTAGCCGCGGAGGTTCACGTGCTTCTCGCCGCCCGCGGCACCGGGGCCTGTCTCCTGCCACACCCAGCTCTCGAGGTAGCTGCGATCGCGGCTCACCTCGTTGATGTTGTTCCACTGGCTCCCGATCACGCCGTCGAGCGGGTCGGGAATCCAGGCGGGGCAGAAGACCGGGGCGTGGATCCGATTGGCCAGCCGCTGCCAGCCGGCCAGCGCCTTCGCCGGGCAGCGCAGCTTCGCGGACGCGTTCACGGAGCCGCTCGCGCCGCAACCGGCAAGTGCGAACGCTGCGAGAGCGAGGACGGCGAGCCGTTTCACGGCTCCGTTATAGCCGGTAAATCGACACCCAGGGTCCTGCACGGTCGCCACCCGGGTCGACGTGGTAGACGAGTCGCGTGCGCCGCCGGAGCGCGTCGTAGAACGCCGACTCGCGCGGATAGCTCGAACGGGCAGCGAGGACACGGTCCGTCACCGACCCGGTGACGATGACGTACTTGATCCCCTGCTCTCGCAGGCGGGTGATGTTGCGGTTCGGGTCGAACGCTCGCTTCGGGCCCGGTAGCTGCAGGTCGAGGACATCCAGCGTCGTGAACGGGGGCGTCGACGGATCGGCGGCGACGTGCGTCTGCGGCGGGATGTGCGCGACCACCCAGCCGTGAGCGACGACGCGAGTGTCCGTGCGCGTCAGCTTCTTCGTGTCGCGGACCGACCAGGTGAGCGGCACGACGAGCAGCAGGAGCGTCACCGGCGTAAGGGCCCGGAACCTTCCCGCCAGAGCGCCGAGGGGAGGCACGAGCGGTAGCACGTAGCGGCCGAAGTGCGCGCGCAATGTCAGCAGGTCGAGGAAATAGACGACGACGAAGAGCCCGAGGATCAGGTCGACCCGAGTGCGTCGCACGAACGCGACGACGAGACCGAGCACACAGACGATCAGGACGGGGCCGAGCGCATCCCACAGGCGCACCGTGAACGCGACGGGGGCGACGTGGTCGTGCTCGAAGCCGAGCCAGCCGTCGCGCGCGAGCTGCTGCACGTGGCGCGCCTCGTGCCAGGCCTGGTTCCGGTGGACGAGGACGAATGGGCTCGAGGCGAAAAACGCGACGATTGCGAGCAGCACGCCGACCGCAAGGCGATCCCACCGCTTCCAGCCCGCCACGACGAGCGGCACGAGCAGGAACACTCCGGGGTACTTGAAGCCGGTCGCGAGCCCGACGGCGATGCCGGCCAGCTCGATCCGTCCGGACACCATCAGCGCCAGCGCGACGCCGACGCCGAGCGTCAGTGGGACGTCGGTGACGGCCGGCCGCGAGTAGGCCACCACGGTCGTCGAGACGGCGACGACGGCGCCCGCGACGACGCCTGTCCCGTACGACCGGCGCCCGAGCCACCATGCCGCTGCGATCGCTCCGAGCGCGAGGACGACCTGGACGATGCGCGCCGTCAGGAAGGACGGGTGGTCCTGCCACGCCTGAAACGGCGCGTTGACGTACATGAGCAGCGTCGGGTAGTCGAACCAGTGCGGATCGCCACCGCCGCCGTGCACGAGCTTCCAGGCACGCGGAACGATCGACTGCTCGTCGGGGTTGAGCAGGTTCCCGAACGGCAGTCCGTACTGGATCCCGACGACGCGGAGCGCCGCCGCACCGACGAGGATCGCGGCGAGCGCGGTCCCGGGGCCGCCCCAGCGGCGCGGATCAGACTTCAGGTACTGCGTCGCCGACGAGGCCGGCGACGTTTCGCGCTCCGACGATGACCGCATCGACTCCAGCCCGCTCGAGCTCGTCCACCTGGTCTCGACCGGATACCGGCACGTCCGCGATCGCCAGCTTCCCGGCCGGCAGATCGGCGAGAAGCTCGAGCGCCCGCTCGAGCGCGTCCGCATCCGCGTCGTCGCCAACCGAGAACAGGAAGATCTCCGGGTCGAGGCGTTCGAGTGCCTGCTCCAGCTCCTCCGCGCTGCGCACCTCGATCACGCGGTCGAGCTCGTGATCCTCGCCGCCGTTCTCGGCGTCCTCGAGCGAGGTGACCCAGGCGTCGGCGCCGGCGCCGGCCGCGTCGACCGCACGTGGCGAACCGCGCCAGAGAACCGGCAGGTCGACGGCCTCCCCCAACCCGCGGCGGACGATCAGGCCCTCCGCCCCCTGCACGGCGGCCGCGCGCGCGGCGTCGGCGTCCGCGACGTCGACGATGAGCGAGATCCCGTCGCCCTCCGAGATCGCCTGGCTGAACCTCACAGGCTCAAGAATTTACTGGCCGACCGGATGCCAGACGGTCTTCAGCTCCAGGAACGAGGCGATCTCCCAGGGGCTCTGCGTGTCGGGATCGCCGTGGACGACGCGCTTGACGTTGTCCGCTGCGGCTCGCTCGAGGTCCGGCGAGAGGCCGTCGGCACCCGTGACGTCGAGCGCGTTGACGTCCATGTGCGAGGCAAGCCACGGCGCGAGCTCGGCGCGCTTGCCGGTCAGGAGATTGACGACGCCGCCGGGCACGTCCGAGGTCGCAAGTGCCTCGGCCAGCTCGATCGCCGCCAGCGGATGCCCCTCGGAGGCGACGGCGACGACGGCGTTGCCCCCGGTGAGTGCGGGCAGCACGCGCGAGACGAGGCCGAGCAGCGGGGGCTCGTCAGGCGCGATCACTGCGACGACGCCCGTCGGCTCGGGCACGGTGAAGTTGAAGTACGGGCCGGCGACGGGATTCGAGGAGCCGAGCACCTGTGCGAGCTTGTCAGCCCAGCCCGCGTACCAGACGATGCGGTCGACCGTCCGCTCCACCTCGTCGCGGCCGCTCGACAGTTCGGCGAACTCGGCCGTTCGCGCCTCGATCATCTCGGCGACCCGATAGAGCACCTGGCCGCGGTTGTAGGCAGTCATGCCCGCCCACTTCGGCAGCGCCGCACGCGCAGCGCGCACCGCGTCGCGCGCGTCCTTGCGCGACGCCCGCGCGACGTTCTGTCCTTCGGCCTCGTAGGTGCGGCCGGACTCGGAGCGAGGGAACGCGCCGCCGATGAAGAGCTTGTACGTCTTCTTGACGGGCAGCCTGCTCATGTCAGCTCGAGGTACGGCTCGAGCCCGTGGCGACCGCCCTCACGGCCGAAACCGGATTCCTTGTAGCCGCCGAACGGCGAGGCCGGATCGAAGCGGTTGTACGTGTTGAGATC
>DATFTK010000102.1:0-3237 GCA_035262005.1 Gaiellaceae bacterium
CCGGGCGGGCGGAGGTCTTCTGACTCGGGGCTCCCTCCCTCGCCGCCTTCCCAGCCCGAAAGCCAGTGGCACGTGGCGCGGGAGCGTCTCCCCTCACAGCGGCGGGACCGTTCCGGACTTGCACCGGATTCCCTTGCCGCTCGCCGGTTTGTCGGCCGGAGACTACCATCGGCCGCCGTGGCGAGATCACGTTTTGCAACCGTGTGGCTGCCCGTGTTCGCGTGGGCCGCGGTGATCTTCGCGTTCTCGTCGATTCCGAGCCTCTCGACCGGGCTCGGCACATATGACACGGTGTTGCGCAAGGGCGCGCACATCACGGAGTACGCGATCCTCGGGGCGCTGCTCTACCGCGCGCTCGGGCGCGAGGCCCTCGCCCTCTCGATCGGGATCGCGTACGCAGCGACGGACGAGTTCCACCAGCACTTCGTCCGCGGACGGCACGCGTCGCCGATCGACGTCGCGATCGACGCGGTCGGCCTCTGCCTCGGCATGCTCGTGTGGCTGCGCGTCCGCCAGCAGTGAACGCCGTCGCGGTCAACCTTGTTGCGCTCGGCGACGTCGGACCGCTCTGGCAGGACTGGCTCGAGGACGCTGCCCGCCGGTACCGCGTCGACGTCTCAGCGTTGGACGAGCAGCTGCCGAACTGGCGTCCCCTGCTCGAGCGCTTCGCGGAAGAGCGTGCACCTGTCTATCTCCGCCGCGATGCGGAGGTGACCACCGCGTTGCGACGGCTCCACGCGGCCGGCTTGCGGGTCGGGGTGTTCGCCGACGGACCGGCGGAGCTGACGACGATCGCGCTCTCGCATCTCGGCGCGGACAGGCGCGTCGACCTCGTCGAGTCCGGCGAGGGGGCTCGCGACCGAGTCTTGACTGCGCTCGGTGAAGGGGCGGTCGTCGTCGACACGCGCGAGCAGCTGCTCGGCCTAGACTGAGCAACGTGGAACGAAAAGACGTCGGCGATCGTCAGCTCGACGCGCTGCTCGCGCGCCTCGACCGGCTGTGTGACGAGATGCACGCGCTCAATCGACACCTCGACACGAGTGAGCAGCTCCTGCGCATTGCACGCGAGCTCTCGACGCTGAACGAGTCGCTGCAGGCGCTGGCGTACGCGGCGCTCGGGCAGCAAGCGCCGACCGTTCGGCGCCGCCGGACCGGCTAGTCCCGCAACGCCGTGTAGATCGCGGCGATATGGCGCTCGTCGGTGCCGCAGCAGCCGCCCGCGACGCGCAGGTTCGGAAGCCGATCGCGCAACCGCGGGTAGTGACCTGCGAGCTCCAGCGGATCGCCGGCATCCAGCTCCTCTGCTTCGTCGAGCTGCGCATGGCTCTTCGCCGATGCATTCGCGCGCACGCCGACGACGCGCTCGCACCACGGCCCGTCGAGGATGTCGGCGAAGTGCGTTGGGTGGGCGCAGTTGACCATGTAGTAAGCGACGTCCGCTCCGGCGTCGACGGTCGCGATCGCATCGGCGAGCCGCTCGCCGCCGGGGAGCCGGCCGTCGGTTTCGACGGTGAAGGACAGCGCGACCGGCAGCCCGGCGTCGTTCGCGGCACGGGCGATGCCGAGCGCCTCGGCGGAGTACGTCAGCGTGAGCGCGTTGACGAAGTCGGCCGGAGTGTCGGCGAACGACTCGATCTGCGGCTGGTGATACGCGTAGGCGGCATCGACACTCAGTTGCTCGCTCGGTGTGTACGCGTCGTCGGAGGGGCCGACGCAGCCGCCGACCACGATGTCGACGCCGTCGCTCTCACGACGAAGCTCGTCGACGAAGGCGACGCCGCGCCGGTTGACGTCCGCGAGCTGTGCCGGCCCGTACCCGAGCAGCTCGCCCCAATGGCGGCTGGCACGCCACGTCGGCGCGTCGAGCACGAGCCCGACGTCGTTCTCGCGCGCGAGCTCGACATAGGGCGCGTAGTACGCACGGAGCGCCGCGAGGCCCTCAACGGAGTCGAGCAGTGGGAATGACGCGAACTGCGGCAGCTCGAGCCCGGCGTCGTAGATGAGCCAGGTCTCCATGCCGCCGTCTGTCAGGTAGAGGTCGTCGCCCAGTTGCGGCAGCATCAGCCGCCGAGCTTATAGATGCGCCCGCTGCCCGTTGCGAGGTAGAGCTCGCCGGCGGCGTCCTCGCCGAAGGATGTCAGCTGCGGAACCGTGAAGGGCTCGCGGCGGACGTCGGCGGCGGCGCCGTG
Organism: Gaiellaceae bacterium; assembly: GCA_035262005.1. Lineage (GTDB taxonomy): Bacteria > Actinomycetota > Thermoleophilia > Gaiellales > Gaiellaceae > 3-1-20CM-4-69-9. The sequence goes on from DATFTK010000102.1 coordinate 2,190, forward strand.
GTCGATGCGGAGGCTCCAGACGGTGCCGGAGCAGTAGTCGCCGAAGAAGTATCGGCCCACGGCGGCGCTGACAGCGCGCCCGCGGTAGACGTAGCCGCCGGTGACCGAGCAGTTGCTGTCCTCGTGGCTGTAGACGTAGACCGGTCCGACGAGCTGCCCCGGGCCGAGCGGCGAATTGCTGTACCGCGCGCGGCCTTCGAAGACGTGCCAGCCGTAGTTTGCGAGCTTGCCGATCGAGGCAGCCGGGCGATAGTCGATCTCCTCCCAGTTGCCCTGGCCGACGTCGCCGATGTAGAGGTCGCCGTTCACACGGTCGAACGAAAAGCGCCAGGGATTTCGCAGGCCGAGCGCCACCGTCTGCCAGTGCGCGCCGCGCTTGATCGGGTTGATCCGCAGCAGCTTGCCGAGGCGCACGCGCGGATTCTGTGCCCGATTGCCGGGGTCTCCAGCGGAGCCGCCGTCTCCCATCCCCACGTAGAGCAGCCCGTGGCGGTCGAACTCCAGCTCACCGCCGTTGTGGTTGGCGTAGGGCTGGCGCACGAACAGGAGCTGGCGTGCAGTCGACCTCAGGCCGCGTCCGTTCCGCGAGCGGAATTCGACGACGCGCGTGTTGCCCTGCGTATCGGTGTAGTCGACGTAGAAGCGGTGGTTGCGCCTGTAGTTGGGGCTGAACGCGACGGACAGGAGGCCCTGCTCCCCGCCACTCGTGATCCGGTCCCGCAGGTCGATGAACGTGCCGCGCACGCGACCGTTGACGAGGTACCTGATCAGGCCGGACTGCTCGACGGCGTACAGCCGGTTCGGCTCTGCCGGCGTCGAGGAGATCCCGGTCAACGCCCCGAGACCGCTCGCGTACGGCTGCAGCGAGAGCTGCTGTTGTTGCGGCGCGAGCAGTGCAGCAGCGGCGAGAAGCGTCGCGACCATCCCGGCCAAAGTACCCGCGGCGACGCCGTTCGGTTCACCCCTTTACGGACTTCTTAAGATCGTGTGCCGGGCCGATAACTCAAGAGTTACGCCGCAACGCCGCGCACACAAGATCAACGTCTCG
>DATFTK010000103.1:0-2974 GCA_035262005.1 Gaiellaceae bacterium
AACCTCCGCCGGCTTCGAGCACCGCGGCACGCTGAGGGACGCAACCGGCGGCAAGCTCGTCATCGACGGGCTCTGGGCGCTGCAGTTCGGCAATGCCGGCAGCAACGGGAACCCGGACACGCTGTTCTTCACCGCGGGCCCGGACGGCGAGTCGCACGGGCTGTTCGGGACGATCAAGCCCGCCGGCTGATGCTCAGCCCGCGAGGTTCAGGGACTCGTTTGCCGCCGTGACGGTGAGGCCCGGCGTCGGGCCACCGCCCACGACATAGATCGTGCTGCCAACGCCGACGACCGCCACGCTGTGGCGGGCCGTCGGCTGGTCCGGCAGGCGCCGCCACCGGTTCATCTTCGGGTTGTAGGCGTAGACGGCTGCACTCGTTCCCGCCGCCGACTCGGCGCCGGCATCGACGATCTGGCCGTCCGCGACGCTCGCAGCGGTCGCGCCGCGCGGCTCAGGCATCGACGCGAGCCGCTCCCAGCGGCGCGTCGCCGGGGACCAGCGCTGGACGATCGACAGCGGCTGCCCGTGGAGGCGGCCGGCCACGACGTAGAGCTGTCCGGCAAGCGTCGTCACGCCGAGATGCTCTCGCGGCGAGGGGCCGCTCAGCACCCGCCAGCGCCTCCGCACGACGTCGTACGCCATCATCGAGCGCGCCGTGCCGTACGGACCGACGCCGCCCGCGACGTACAAGGTGGTGCCGATGAATGCGGCGCCGCCGGCCGCGCGCGCGTACGGCATCACGCGCAAGCGGCGCCAACGCGGACCGTCGAGGACGAAGGCGTCACGTACGGCGCCCGTCTCGCCGACGGAATAGCCCCCGACCACGTAGAGCCGACCGCCTCCGGAGGCCGCCATCGCATGGTTCAGGGCGAGCGGGAGGTCGGGCAGGCGTCGCCAGGAGCGCGTCCGCGGGTCGTAGGCGTCCACGCGGGCGCTCGAGCGAGTGTCGGCCGTGAAGCCGCCGACGACGACGACCTGGTTCCGCCAGTTGGCGCCGGCGACCTCGGTCCGCGCGACAGGCATCGGCGGATTGCTGTGCCACACCAACGCCGCAGCCGCGAGCAGCGACGCAATCACTCGACCACCAGAGTCAACCCGTCGACGGCACGCACGACGACCTGCTGCCCGATCTGCAGCGGCTTGGCGCCGCGCGCCTCCCACAGCTCACCGACAACCCGCACCTGCGTCTGCGTCGCAACGACTGCGGTCTGTCCGACGAGCGCCTCGGCTCCGACCTCGGACTTCCGGCGGCGGGACCACTTCAAGAACGCAAACGACTCGCCTACGTCCAGCAGCCCACCGGCGAGCACGGTCACGAGACCCCACGGCCAGGGGACGACGAACACGGCGAGCAGAATCCCCGCCAGCAGGAGCATTTCGGCCCGAGCTTAAGGCCGTCCTGCTCACGCCCGACGGGCGACCGGTCACTTCAGACGGGCGCCGGGCAAGCCCGCCGCCCTGAGACGGCGCCGCCGAGTCGGCGCCTAGGACGCGGTAGGCGAAGCCGGTGCAGAGCCTGCGGGCTCGTAGTCCACCAGCTCCAGGTACACCATCTCGGCCGCGTCGCCGTAGCGTGGGCCGATCTTCACGATCCGCGTGTAGCCGCCGGGACGGTCGGCGAAGCGTGGGGCGACGTCGGCGAACAACTGGTGCACGACGTCCTGGGAGCGGAGCTCGGCGAGCGCGAGCCTCCTGGCGTGGAGGTCACCGCGCTTGCCGAGCGTGATCATCTGCTCCGCGAACGGCTTGACCGCCTTGGCCTTCGCCGCGGTGGTCTTGATCCGGCCGTGCTCGATCAGAGCGCCTGCGAGATTCGAGTACAGCGCCTTGCGGTGCGCCGAGTCGCGCCCGAGCTTCTTGCCTGCGCGACGGTGGCGCACTTAGAGCCCGCCGTTCCCGCTCTCGTCACCGCGCAGCGTCAGGCCGTGCGCGGCCAGGGTCTCCTTGACTTCCTCGACCGACTTCTTGCCGAAGTTGGGGATCGCGGCCAACTCAGCCTCGGTCTTGACGACGAGGTCGCCGATCGTCTCGATCCCGACGCGCTTGAGGCAGTTGTACGAGCGGACGCCGAGCTCGAGCTCCTCGATCGGGAAGTTCTCCATCCCGTGCGCGAGTGGCATCTCCGCGGGAGCGCCGTCGGCCTGCGCCGCCTCGCCGAAGCCCTCGATCCGGTCGAGGTCGGTGAAGATGGCGAGCTGCTTGATCAGGATCTCAGACGCCTGCGCGATCGCGTCCTTCGGCGACAGCGAGCCGTCCGTGGTGACGTCCAGGCGCAGCTTGTCGTAGTCGGTGCGCTGACCGACGCGGGCTGCCTCGACGTCGTAGGCGACGCGGCGGACGGGCGAGAAGATCGAGTCGATCGGGATGACGCCGATCGTGTGCTCCGGCCCGCGGTTCAGCTCGGCCGGCACGTAGCCGCGGCCGCGGCCGATCGTGACGGTCATCTCGAGCTTGCCCTTGTCGGACAGGTGCGCGATCTCGAGGTCCGGATTGAGGATCTCGAGCTCGGCAGGAGCCTCGATGTCGGATGCCTTGACGATGCCGGCGCCGCGCTTCGCGACGTGCACCTCGATCTCCGGCGAGTCGCCGTGGAGGCGGCAGACGAGGCCCTTGAGGTTGAGGATGATGTCGGTGACGTCCTCCCGGACGCCCGGCAGCGTCGTGAACTCGTGCGAGATCCCCTCGATCTTGACCGAGGTGACGGCCGCGCCCTCGAGCGACGAGAGCAGCACGCGGCGCAGCGAGTTCCCGAACGTGTAGCCGAAGCCGCGGTCCAGCGGCTCGATCTCGAAGACCCCGCGCTGCTCGTCCACTTCCTCGTGGACGATCTTGGGGATCTGGAACTCCATCAAAGATGTGCGTGTTGCCAAAACAGTCCTTTCTACTTCGAGTACAGCTCGACGATGAGTGATTCCTGTACGGGCGTGTCGATCTCCGACCGCTCCGGCCACTTGAGGATCTTTCCGGTCAGCC
>DATFTK010000104.1:0-2188 GCA_035262005.1 Gaiellaceae bacterium
CGCAAAGCTCGCGCTGCTGCTCCGCAAGGAGGGGCGGAAACCCGGCCTCGTCGCCGCCGACCTGCAGCGGCCGGCCGCGATCGACCAGCTCGAGCAGCTCGGCAAGCAGATCCAGATCCCGGTCTACCGCGAGGACGGAAGCGACCCTGTGACCGTCGTTCGCAACGGGATCGAGCAGCTGGACGCGGACACGATCATCCTCGACACGGCAGGGCGCCTCCACGTCGACGAAGAGCTGATGGACGAGCTGGAGCGCGTCCGCGACGTCGCCAAGCCGGCCAACGTCCTGCTCGTGCTCGACTCGATGACCGGCCAGGAGGCCGTGAACGTCGCGCTCGCATTCCAGGATCGGATCGCGTTCGACGGTGTCGTGCTGACAAAGCTCGACGGAGACGCGCGCGGCGGCGCGGCGCTGTCCGTCAAGGCCGTGACGGGAAAGCCGATCAAGCTGATCTCGGTCGGTGAGAAGGTCGACCAGCTCGAGTACTTCCATCCCGACCGGATGGCGTCGCGGATCCTCGGGATGGGCGACATCCTGACGCTCGTCGAGCGTGCGGAGCAGGCGGTCGAGGAGGACGAGCAGAAGGAAATGGAGGCCCGGATGATGGCGGGCCAGTTCACCTTCGACGACTTCCTCAAGAGCTACCGGATGGTCCAGCGCATGGGCTCGATCGGCGGCCTCGTGAAGCTGATCCCCGGGCTCGGCAAGCAGCTCGAGGGCCTCGACCAGGTCGACGAGTCGCAGTTCGCGCGTGTCGAGGCGATCATCCTCTCGATGACGCCGCAGGAGCGCGCGCTGCCGAAGGTGATCGACGGCTCGCGCCGGCAGCGCATCGCGCGCGGCTCGGGCACGACCGTCGAGGAGGTCAACCGCCTGCTCGAGGGCCGCAAGGAGATGGAGAAGCTCATGAAGGGCATGAGCAAAGGCAAGCTTCCCCAGTTGCCAGGCGCGCCGGCGCCGCCCGCGCCGCAGCGCAAGGCGACGAAGTCCAACAAGCGCAAGAAGCGATCGAAGACACGGAGGTGACGGTTTGGCTGTACGTATGAGGTTGACGCGGGTCGGGTCGAAGAAGAATCCGGTCTATCGCGTCGTCGTGGCCGACTCGCGCTCGCCGCGCGACGGCAAGTTCATCGAGATCGTGGGCCGCTACAACCCGCAGCACGATCCGTCGTTGATCGAGTTCGACGAGGAGAAGGTGAAGGACTGGCTCGGCAAGGGCGCGCAGCCCTCGGAAGCGGTGCAGAAACTGCTGAAGGCGAAGAACCTCTCGTAGTAATGGCCGAGCTGCTCGAGTTTCTCGCGCGAAAGCTCGTCGACAAGCCCGACGAGGTGCGCGTCGAACGGGTCGAGGAGGACGACACCGTCGTCCTGCGCCTGCACGTCGCCGAGGACGATCTCGGGAAGGTGATCGGCCGGCAGGGAAGGATCGCGCGTGCGCTGCGCACGATCGTCCGCGCGGGCAGCGCGCGCGAGCGGCGGCGCGTGCAGCTCGAGATCGTGGACTGAGGCGGCGTCTTGCGGGTCGCCGCGCTCTACGACATCCACGGGAACCTGCCGGCGCTGGACGCCGTGCTCGCGGAGGTGGACGCCGACGTGATCGTCGTCGGCGGGGACACCGTCATGGGCCTGTCGCCCGGCGACACGCTCGAGCGGCTTCGCTCGCTCCCGGGTGACGTGCGGTTCATCCGCGGCAACGCCGACCGCATGGTCTACGACGACAAGCCCGGCGTTGCGCCGCCGGAGGCGGTCGAGTACGCACGCGCCCGGCTCTCGGCGGAGCAGGTGGAGTTCCTCCGCACGCTGCCGTTGACGGTCTCGGTGGGACGGGTCTTGTTCTGTCACGCGACGCCGCGCAACGACGAGGAGATCTTCACGAAGATCAGTCCGGAGGAGCGCTGGGCGGAGGCGCTTGCCGGCGTCGACGCGGAGGTCGTCGTGTGCGGTCACACGCACGTCCAGTTCGACCGGCGCATCGGCGATGTGAGGCTCATCAACGCCGGCAGTGTCGGCATGCCCTACGAGCACGAGCCCGGTGCGTACTGGGCCCTGCTCGACGGGTCGGACGTCGAGTTGCGTCACACCCGGTGCCAGGCACCAGACGTGGCCGATTGGCCGGGGGAGTGGCCGCAGGCGACGCCGGAGGAGGCGACGGAGCACTTCGAGCGGATGTCCCGTGGCGAAGCCTGA
>DATFTK010000105.1:0-2878 GCA_035262005.1 Gaiellaceae bacterium
CAACGAGGACATCTGGAGCGGCTTCGTCGACCGGGTGCTCTCGTTCGTCGACGTCTCGTCGCTTCGGCCGCTCCGGATCGTGGTCGACGCGGCGAACGGGGTGGCCGGGACGATGCTTCCACCGGTGCTGGAGCGGCTCCCGATGTTGGATGTCGTCCGCTGCTACTTCGAGCCGGACGGCTCGTTCCCGAACCACGAGCCGAACCCGCTCTTGCCGGAGAACCGGGAGTTCATCGTGCGCGAGGTGACGAAGGAGGGCGCAGACCTCGGCGCCGCGTTCGACGGCGACGCCGACCGCTGCTTCTTCGTCGACGACACGGGCGCGTTCGTCCCGGGCGACTTCGTCACGGCGCTCTTCGCGGAGTCGGTGCTCGCGCGCGAGCCGGGCGCGAGGATCATCTACGACGTCCGCGCGAGCTGGGCGGTGCCGGAGACGATTCGACGCGCGGGCGGCGAGCCGCTCGTGAACCGCGTCGGGCATGCGTTCTTCAAGCACAGGATGCGCGAGGAGGGGGCGGTGTTCGGCGGCGAGGTGTCGGGCCACTATTACTTCCGCGACTTCTCGCAGGCCGACTCCGGCGTCGTCCCGTTCCTGCTCATGCTCGAGCTCGTCTCGAAACGCGGGCAGAAGCTCTCCGAGATCCTCCACCCGTACCGCGAGCGCTACTTCATCACCGGCGAGTTGAACACGCCGGTGGCGGACGTCCCGCTGAAGCTGCAGGAGCTGCAGGAGCGCTTCGGCCCCGAGGGCACCGTCTCGCACCTCGACGGGCTCTCCGTCGACGCCGCGGAGTGGCACATGAACGTTCGACCCTCGAACACCGAGCCGCTGCTCCGGCTGAACCTCGAGGCGCTGTCGCCGGAGCTGATGGAGCACAAGCGCGACGAAGTGCTCGAGGTGATTCGGAACTGAAGGAGAAGCCGCCGTTCCGGTTCTCCGCGCAGACGCGGGTGGGCTTCTCGGACACGGACGCGCAGGGAATCGTCTACTACGGCCGGTATCTCCCCTACTTCGACCTCGCCCGGGTCGAGTACCACCGCAATCTCGGGCTGCTCGGAATGGACATCGGCGAGGAAGGCCAGGAGTTCGTCATGCGCGCAGCCACGATCGAGTACTTCGCGCCGGCGGTGTTCGACGACCTGATCGAGGTCTACGTGCGGATGGCAAGGATCGGGCGCACGAGCGCGACGTACGAGCTCGCCGCGTATCGCGCGCGTGACGAGCTGCTGATGGTGGCGGCGACGCAGACGCTCGTGCTCGTCGACCTCGACGAGCGCAAGGCCGTTGCGATACCCGCGAGCTACAAGGAGGCGATTCGCGCCTTCGAGGGAGACTCGTTACAGGCGTGAGCGACCTCGACGCCGACGACGTCCTGCGCCAGACCGTCGCCGACCTGGCGAGAACGTACGACTGGGTCGGGATCGCCTTCGTCGAGCAGGGCGAGCTCGTGCTCGGGCCGGCGACCGGGCTCGAGCCGGAGACGACCCTCGCAGTACCGATCGTCTACGACGGCGCGCGGATCGCAGAGCTCCGCGTCGCGCCTGCCGACGTCACGCCCGAACAGCACGCGTCCCTCGAACGAGTGGCCGGCGAGCTGTCGCTCTACTCCCTCGTCGGTTGGGACACCGGCGGCGAAGCCTGGTCCCCGTGAGCCACGTCGTCCTGCGTGGCACCTGCGGGCTCGCGCCGGAGCCGCCACCGGCGCGAACCGCTTCGTCTGAACGAAGCGAAGCTTCTGGAAAGGCCGCGCGCCCGCCCGTTGTCCTCGGAACGAACGGGCGCCGCAGCTGTGGTGCCCTCTCCCCCTTGCACTCGTTGTAGTCAGATTCCGGGCGCGGTCTATCCCTGGAACGAGGTAGCTATCTCGTTCGAGGGATAATCCCTCTCACGAGGGAGTCATTCTCCAGAGGTTTCTTGGCGACCTAGGCGGGCGTTAAGACGGTCGCGCGAGCAAAGCTCGCACGACCTCTATGCGGCGCCGCCGAGTCGGCGCCGCTGTCAGGAGGGAGTCACTCTGTACGCGTCAAAGACCGCCTCGATGTTGCGCAAGGCCGTCAGCAGACCGCGCAGATCCTTCACGTCGCCGACCTCGGCGGTGTACCAGTTCTTCGCCATCTGGTCCTCGACGGTTCCGCCGTAGGAGACGATGTTCGCGCCGTGCTCGGCGAAGGTGCGCGCGACGTCCTCGAGCAGCCGCGGGCGGTCCCACGAGTCGACCGCGATCTGCACGCGGAAGCTCTGCGACGCGCCGCCGTCCCAGCTGACGGGCGTGAACCGTTCCGGGTTGCGCGCGAGCGCCTTCACGTTCGGACAGTCGCCGCGGTGGATGGTGATGCCCTTGCCCATCGAGATGTAGCCGACGATCTCGTCGCCCGGAACCGGCGTGCAGCACTTGGCCAGTCGCACGAGGACGTCGTCGACACCGTGCACGCTGATCCCGTAGTTCTCGCTGCCGACGGCGTGCTTCGCGCGCGGCGCCTTCAGCGGAACGGTCTCTTCCTCGGCGGCCTGTTCCGTCTTCAGTCGCTGCAGCACCTTGTTGACGACCGCCTGCGCGCCGATCTTGCCGGAACCGAGCGCGAGGTAGAAGTCCTCCGCCTTCTTGAAGTTCATGTCGCGAATGACCTCCGCGAGCACGGCCGAGCCGGCCAGCTTGCGATACGGGAGCTTCGCCGCCTTCAACGCACTCTCGAGCGCGTCACGCCCCTTCTGCTCCTGATCCTCCCGCGTCTCGCGCGAGAACCACTGGCGGATCTTGTTGCGCGCACGCGACGACGCCGCAAGCGACAGCCAGTCGCGAGACGGGCCGCGGCCCGCCTTCGACGTGAGGATCTCGACGAAGTCGCCGTTCTTCAGCCGGTAGTGGAGCGGGACGAT
>DATFTK010000106.1:0-12356 GCA_035262005.1 Gaiellaceae bacterium
CGGATGGATCCGCCGAACGTCCTGTGGTACTTCGGCGCCTACGCGCTGGGTTTCGCGGTGTACGAGCTGATCGACACGATTCCGTCGAGCCAGAGCGGGCTCTGGATTCTCCTGGCGGCGCTTGGCTTCGGTGCCGGCTTCGCTCTGTCAGCGGCCGTGCTGCGGCGGCGTGGATGGTGGGTTCCGGGAGGCCTCGCCGCCGCCCTCACCGTGGCAGTCTTCCCTGCCGTCGCGATCGCCTTCCTCCGGCTGGCCGGCGTCTGGCCCGACAGCGGGTTCTTCGCGCCGCTCGAGAAGTTCAGCGGCTCCAGCTTCGGCGTCGGGATCGCGACGGCGCTCGTCGGCTTCGGCGCCTGGCGGCTGACGCGTTTCCCCTTCGTGCTCGCGCTTGCGAGCGGGGCGCTCCTCGTCTCGGCGCAGCTGTTGACGCCGTGGTTCGACGAGCACCCGAGCGGGAACGAGCGTGCGGCGACGGCGCTCGTCATCGGGGCCACGCTCTTCGTCGTGGGCGTCTTCGTCGACGCGTTCGACCGGCGGCGCGAGGCGTTCTGGTTCGAGGTGCTGGGGCTGTTCAGCACCGCCGCCGGCCTCGTCTACTTCACCGCCGACCCGGGCGGCGACCCACAACGCGGCTGGATCCCGATGCTGGTCGGCGGCGCAGTCCTGCTCGTCGCGTCTGCGCCCATCGCCCGCGCGAGCTGGGCCGTATACGGCGTGCTCGGCGTCTATGCCGCCGTCGTGCACTACCTGGTGAAGGAGCTGAACGAGCGACGATGGCCCTTCGCGTTGGCGGTCGTTGGGCTCGCGGCAGCGATCTTCGCGCTCGGAATGGCGCAGCAGCGCTACGGCCGCGCCCTGGGGCAGCGCTTCGTCCGCCGCCCGCCGCGCGAACCGACTCCCTAACGGAAGATCCCTTGCTCAGGTCAGCTCGAGCTTGTAGTGCTGCTCGACGTCGCGGATGAGCTCCTCGACCGCCGGCAGCGCCGCTGCGATGTTGGCGTCGCCGCCGATCGAGTCCAGGTACTGCAGCGACGCGACCCTCGGCCCGTCGGCGACCTGCTCCGCCACCTCCTCCGCAACCTCGACGAGCGCAGCGATCGAAGCGGCCTCACGCACGCCCGCGCGGTCCGTGACGGGCACGCCGTCGGCGTCGAGCGCGAGCCATTCCTGGTTGCCTGCGTCGTCCGCGAAGGCGCAGAGATAGACACGCGCGCCCGTCGCGGATTCGACTGCCAGCACCGCGACGACCTGCTGACCTGGGGCGCGGTGTTCGGCGGCAATCCCCGCGATGCAGCTCACGTCCTCGCTCACGGACACCTGACGAGCATAAACTCGCGCCGTGGGAGGAGCCGTCTCCGCGCGGGCGCTCTTCGCCCCGCTCGGGCCGACATACGATCGCACCGCCGCACTGCTGTCGTTCGGACAGGACCCGCGCTGGCGCCGTTTCCTCGTCTCCCGGGTCAGGGCAGGCGCGGGCGCGACCGTCCTGGACGTCGCAACCGGCACCGGCGCCGTCGCCCGCGAGCTGCTGGCCCAGAAGGGCTGCAGGGTCGTCGCGCTCGACCAGAGCCCCGAGATGCTCGCCGAGGCGCGTCGTCGCCTACCTGCTGACGTCAAGCTGATCGAGTCCCGCGCGGAGCAACTCCCCTTTCCCGACGCCGCGTTCGACGCGCTCACGTTCACGTACCTGCTGCGCTACGTCGACGATCCGGGCGCCGTGCTGCGCGAGCTTGCGCGCGTCGTGCGCCCGGGCGGGACGATCGCAGGGCTGGAGTTCGGGGTTCCGCACGGGCTCTGGCGGCCGCTGTGGGAGCTGTACGTACGCGTCGGGCTGCCCGGCGCCGGCCGCGTCCTCTCCCGCGGGTGGGCAGATGTCGGGGACTTCCTCGGGACGAGCATTCGCGGCTTCTACGAGCGCTACCCGGAGGAGCGCCTGCTCGAGCTCTGGTGGAACGCAGGCGTTCGGGACGTCCGCGCCCGGCGGCTGAGCCTGGGCGGCGGGATCGTCACCTGGGGCCACCGCGCTTGAGCGCGACGACGCGACCGGCGTTCTACGCGCTCGCGCCCGGCGGGTGGCGCGACTACGTCACCCTCCTCCATCCCCCGTACACGGCGTGGCACCTCTCGTACGTCGTTCTCGGTGCGGCGATCGCCCCACATTGGCGCCCGGGAGTCCTGGGGCTCGCGCTCGCCGCCTTCTTCCTCGGCATGGGCGTCGGCGCGCACGCACTCGACGAGCTACAGGGCCGCCCGCTGCAGACGCGGATCGGAAGGCGGACGCTCATCGTGCTCGCCTCCGTGTCGCTATTTGGTGCTGCCGCTATCGGTGTCGTCACCGCCTTCTATACGAGCCTCGGGTTGCTCGTCTTCGTCGCTGCCGGGTCGTTCGTCGCTGTTGCCTACAACCTCGAGCTGTTCGGGGGCCGCGTCCATGGGACGTTCTGGTTCGCGCTCGGGTGGGGTGCGCTCCCGGTGCTCGCGACCTACTACGCGGCGGCGGAGACCATCCGCGTCGAGGCCGTGGTCGCGGCACTCTTCGCGGCGCTCGTGAGCTGGACGCAACGCATTCTGTCGACGCCGGTCCGGACGCAGCGCCGGCAAGAAGGCGCACTGAAGGCAGACGGAAAACAATTCGAGCTCGCCCTCCGCGTCCTCTCGGCCGCAATGGTCGCGCTCGCCGTCGCCCTGGTCCTCGTCCGCGTAACCTGAGGCCCGTGGATCTCGTCGCGGTCGCGCAGATCGTTTTCGCCGTCACCGCGGTCGTGACAGCGGCGTCGCTCGTTGCCGCTGCGTATGACCGCGCGAGCCGACGCGTCCTCCTCGGGCTCGCGTTCGCCATTGGCGCCGCCGCCGCCGCCGCATGGGTCGCGTTCGTGTGGCGGCGGGACGCCGCGCTCGCCGTCGTCGCGGGCGGAATGACGCTTGCGTTCGCAGCCGAGCTGCTGGCGGTCAGAGTGCGCGACCTGCTGCGCGCGGCAGGTCGGGTCGACGAACAGCTTGCCCGTGCGCAGTCGCGCCTGCACTCGCTCGTCGCGCGCGAGGCGGAGGAACGGAGCGCCGAGCTGGAACGCCTCCTTGCGCGCGCACGCGCCGATTCGGCATCGCTTCTCATGGAGCAGGAACGGAAGATCGCCGAAGAGCGGCGCGTCGCCGCCGCCGAGCGCTCCCGCGCGGCGGTCGACGAGCTCGGCGAGGCGCTCGTGCAAGCGCAGCGCCAGGTCGAGGCGCGCTTCACCGCCTGGAACGACGACCTCGAGCGTGCACAGAACGCCGTCGTCGACCAGGTGGGTCAGCTCGCGCAACGCCAGAAGCAGTTGATCTCCGAGGCTGAAGCGCGCATCGCCGCCGATGCCGAGCGCCTGGAATCGGAGAGCGAGCAGCAGCGCGCCGGGCTCGTGCGTCTCCGGGACGACCTCGCGCGCGCGACCCAGGAAGCGGTGCAAGCCGGCGCGTCCGAGCTCGAGACGTTCGCGTCGGAGCGCCGCCGCGCCCTCGACGACCTGAACGAACGAATGCGCCGGCGCGAGCGGCAGCTGGCGGAGGTGTTCGAGCGCGAAGAGACGGAGGCGATGCGCCGCATCCAGGCAGGCTTCGCCGAGGTCGAGCGGAAACAGGTCGAGCAGCTGCAGCGCATCCTCGAGCGGGCGACGACGAGTTACTCCGACGCTGCGGCGCAGCAGTTCGCCGACACGGTGCGTGGGACACGCGAAGCTGCGGCAACTCGTCTGTCGCGCGAGCTCGACCGGTCCGTCCAGGCGTTCGTCCGCGAAGCGCAGACGGTGCTCGGCGAGCGACTCGCGCAGGTCGGCGACGCGGGTGCGCAGCGGCTGGAGCGCCGGTTGACCGAGCTGGCCGAACGGCTCGAGCGCCAGCGCGACGAGGCGATCGGTAACTTCGAGGCCCGCCTGCTGCAGGCGGAGCAGGACCTGCGACGCCGACTCGACACGCTCGCCGCCGACGCCGAGGCGGAGCGCGCAGTCCTCGAAGCGCGGTTGCAGGAGCTTGCTCGCAAGATCGACGAGACGCTTACACGCAGCTAACACTCGTTTCGAGCCAACAAACCGGGGGAGGGTTCGTCTAGGAAAAGGCGAATCGGCAGACCGTGAGCGAGACGACGGAAATCATCGAACCGAACGGCGGCGAGAGCTCGAAGGTCGAGAGCTGGCGGCTGCACGTGCTGATGGAGGCCGGCTACCCCCTGCCACTCGCCGAGCGGCTCGCTGGCAGCGAAGCGGACCTGCACCGTGCCGTCGAACTCGTCGGCCAGGGCTGCGATCCGGAGACTGCGGCCGAGATCCTCATCTAAGTCGTGACGTAGGCGGCACGCACGCCGGGCATACGATCCCGGGGTGAAGGTCGAGGCGATCCAGTACGGCGACCGCAAGGTCTATACCGTCGCGTCGTTCAACCGCGGCGTCGCAGACTGGCTGAGCCGTCTGCCGACGATCTGGGTCGAAGGCGAAGTGACCGAACTGCGCCGCAACGCGCGCTGGCAGTCCGTCTTCTTCACGCTCAAAGATCCGAGCGACGGCGCATGTCTCGGCGTGACGATCGCACGCTCGCGCTTCGACGCCTTGCGACTCGACCTCGGAGACGGCGAGCGCGTTCATGTGTTCGGCCGCCCGGAGCTGTTCGAGGCGAAAGGCGACTTTCGTCTGCGGGCGCTCTCGATCGAGCGATTCGGGCTGGGCGACCACCTCGCCGCGCTCGAGCGGTTGAAGCAGAAGCTCGCTGCGGAAGGCGTCTTCGAGCGCAGACTGCCGCTGCCGTTCCTCCCGAAACGCATCGGGCTCGTGACGGGCAACGACGCCGCCGCCAAGCGGGACGTGCTGACGACGATCACCGCGCGCTTTCCTGCTGCCCGGATCGTCGTCGCGGAGACGTACGTGCAAGGCCCGTTCGCAGCGACGGCGATGATCGACGCCTTGCGCGGGGTGTGCGCAGCGCCGGACGTCGACGTCGTCGTGCTCGCGCGCGGCGGCGGCAGCTTCGAGGACCTGCTGCCGTTCAGCGACGAACGGCTCGTGCGGGCGATCGCTACCTGCCCCGTGCCCGTCGTGTCCGCCGTCGGCCACGAGCAGGACATGCCGTTGTGCGACCTGGCGGCCGACGCCCGCGCGTCGACGCCGACGGCCGCCGCGCGGCTCGTCGTTCCCGACGCGTCGGAGCTCGTGAACCGGCTCGACCGCTCGCGGGCTGCGCTCGCGCGCGGCGCGCGGGGCGTGCTCGAACGGCGACGGCAGCGGCTCGAGCGTTCGCACGAGCGACTGCGGCGCGCGCCCGCGCTCGCCGTCGAGCGCAAACGCGCGCGACTCGAGCACTCCGCCGGCCGCCTCCGTACGCTCTCGCCGCGCGCAACGCTGGAGCGCGGCTATGCGATCGTGCGCAGTGGTGACGCGATCGTCCGGTCGTCGGCCGCAGTCGCATCCGGCGACGCGATCGACGTCGAGGTCGGCGACGGCCGCTTCGAGGCGCGGGTCGAGTGACGTTCGAAGAGGCGCAGCATGAGCTGGAGCAGATCGTCGAACGGCTCGAGCGGGGCGACGCCGGCCTGGACGAGGCGATCAAGCTGTGGGAGCGCGGCGAGGAGCTCTACAAGCAGTGCGTCGGGCAGCTCGACGCGGCGCAGGGCAAGATCGAGGAGCTAGCGCGGCGCGCAGAGTCGGCCAAGCCGGCGTAAGTCGTCGCCTGCCTGGGCAGGGTCGCCCGAGAGCGCGACCGTCTCGACGCCGGGGACCGGCTGGACGACCCGGCCGCCGAACACGACACAGCGCACGCCGACCTCCCTACAGCGGTGCGCCACCTCACCCGGCGCCTTGCCGTGCGCCGTCGTCGCGTCGACCGTGCCTTCGCCGGTGACGACGACGTCGTACCGCGTGGGATCGAGCCGCAGGAGGTCGAGGATCATCCGCGCCCCCGGCCGCAGTTCCGCGCCGAGCGATGCGAACGCCGCGCCGAGACCGCCCGCCGCACCCGCGCCGGGCAGGTCGGCGTAGGCCGCGAGCGGCGCAAGTCGAGCCTCGAGCTCCGGCAACTGCTCCCCTGTCGCGCCCTTCTGCGCCGCGAAGACGCGCACGGCGTCGATCAGCGGCACGTCGACGTCACAGGCAACGCGTGTCGGCGCCGGCAGCTCGGGCAGTGCCTCCAGCAGCCCGGCCCCGCCGTCGACGTTGGCCGTGCCCCCGAGGCAGACCAGCAGATCACGCGGCCGGCCGAGCGCGGCGATCAGCTCGCCGAGCCCGTGCGACGACGCGGCGATCGGGTCGAGCCGGCCCGGGTCGAGCGGGATCACCTCTGCCGCCTCGACGGTGACGCCGGCGCCGTCCCAAAGCGTCCGAGCACGGCGCGGCCGTCCGAACGCGTCGTGCACGTCGTACGTGCGCCACTCGCCGCCGAGCGCCGCGTGCAGGGCGTCGAGCGATCCTTCTCCGCCATCGGCGACCGGCAACTCGTCCGCTTCCGACCACTCGCGTAGGCCTTCCGCGAGTGCCGCGGCGGCGTCGCGGGCGGAGAGGACGCCTTTGAGGCTAGCCGGGCACGCGAGCGCGCGGGGCCGCGCGTTCCGGCTCGGCAGGCTCTTCATCGTCCGGCACCTCCGCCTGTGCGACATCGGGCATGACCTTGAGCATCGCGACCGACAGGCCCTCGCGCGCGAGGAAGATCAGCCCGACGCCGACGCCGACCGACGCCTCGATCGCCTGCAGGCCGAAACCGAATGCGATTCCCTTCGCCTTCGCGACGCCGTAGTAACGGGAGAGCGGCAGCGCGACTGCCGCCTGGACGAGCCCGACGTTCCCCGGCCACAGCGGGAACAAGGTCGCGACGTTCATCAGCACGAGGACGAGTCCCGCGGCGGGCAGCGGCTCGTCGATTCCGAACGCGCGCATCGACGTGTAGACGGCGAACAGCTGGCAGGTCCAGCCGAGCACCTGGAAGAAGCACGCCGCGATGGCCGCGCCCGGCCGGCGCATCACGCCGAGCCCGTAGCGGGCGAGCCGGATCGCCTTCCGTGCGGCGCCGAGGCCTTCCTCGATGCGCGTGACGCGGTGATAGCGCGCACTCAGCACTGCGACGGTGAACAAGGTCACTCCGGCGGCGACGACGGCGATCAGGCTCGTGACCGCCCAGTCGGGGATGTGCGCCGTCGCCGCGACGAACCCGATCAGCACGATCATCGCGACCAGGTCGAAGACCCGGTGTGCGAAAACCGTCCCGAGCAGCGTCGCCCATGCGCCGGCGCGTTGCATCCGTCGGTTCAGCACCGCGACGCGCGCGAGCTCGCCGATGCGTCCCGGCAGGACGGCGTTCGCGAACAATCCCACGGAGAACGCCGAGAAGACGAGCGAGTAGCTGGGATGTGGCGGCGGCATCGCCTGAACGATCACGGTGCGCCACGCAAGCGCGCGCACCAAGACAGACAGCAGGTTCAAGCCGACCGCAGCTGCAACCCAGTGCCACTCGACCGCCGCGAAGGCGTCGGCAACGCCGCTCCAGGCCGGCCCGCGCCACCAGAGCAGCGCGATGACGCCGGCGGCGGCGACAACCATCAGCGCGATTCGCATCCAGCCGCTGCGGAAGATGCTCACGCCGCCACCTTCGCGTAGATCTCGTGGAGCCGCCGCGCGATGTCGTCCCACGAGTAGCGCTCCAGCGCTTCGCGCCGCGCGCCTGCGCCGAGCGCCGCGCGCCGCGGCTCGTCCTCGAGGAGCGCGACGACCGCCTCGACCAGCGCGTCGGCGTCGCCTGCAGGAAAAGAGACGGCCGCGTCCTTCGTCATCACCTCTCGGTACCCGTCGATGTCGGACGCGACGACAGGCGTGGCGGACGCGAACGCGCGCGTGAGCACCATCCCGAAGCTCTCGCCGCCCAAGGACGGCGCGACGAGCGCCTTCGCGCGCAGCAACTCGGCCGTGAACTCGTCCTGCGACAGGAGTCCGAGAATGTCGATGCCGTCGTCCGACAACCGCTCCCTCGCGAGCAGGAGACGCACCGCAAGCGGATCGGCGCCGGCAACGCGCAGCCGCGCGCCTGTGCGCCGGCGTATCTCGGGCCACGCTCTCAGCAGCACCGGCAAGCCCTTCCGAGGCTCTTGCCTCCCGGCGAAGATCACCTGATGCTCGCGGCCGTCCGGGTCGGCGTGCGGCGGGATCAACACGCCGTTCGGGACGACGTCGTACTCACCGGGCAGCCAGGCCGCAGCCGAGTCGCGCGCATGCGGAGAGACGGCGATGCGGTAGTCGATCCTGTCGGCGAGGAATCCCCACATCGGTTTGCCAACCTTCATCCAGCCGAGCGCACCGTGGGCGTGGAAGGTGGCGACGACGGGGACGCGCGCGAGCGCCAGCGCGGCGATGCAGATCGCCGGCGTCATCGGCTCGTGCAGGTGGATGACGTCGAACTGCTCGAGCTCGAGCGCCCGGCGTACCGC
Source organism: Gaiellaceae bacterium (assembly GCA_035262005.1). GTDB lineage: Bacteria > Actinomycetota > Thermoleophilia > Gaiellales > Gaiellaceae > 3-1-20CM-4-69-9. Next base: position 8,429 of record DATFTK010000106.1, read on the forward strand.
CGGCACCGAGCGCGGCGACAGCACGATGTTGGGAAGCGAACCGTTTGCCGGAACGATCACCGAGCGGCCGACCGGAATGACGTCCGGCGGTGGATGACCGTGCCGCCCGAGCCGCGGGTGCAGAACCCGCGTGAAGCTGCCGGGCGGGTCGTTACCCATGATCGTCCGCGTCTCGATCCCGCGTGCTTGCAGCGCCTGCGCCTGCAGCTCGACGTGCTCGACGACCGCGCCCCAGAACGACCACGAGTACGGCGCGACGATGCCGACCTTCATCCGACCTCGAAGGTGTGGGCCGACTGGTCGAACATCGCGGCGTACCGCGCACCGTGCGCCGAAGGTGTCGTGTACGTCAGCACGTAGAGCAAGTCGCCGTGACGGACGAAATACTGCTGGACGAGCGCGGTCGCGCGCGGGTGGTAGGTCAGATGGAGCGTGCGTCCAGCGGGCACTTCGGTCGTCTCCTGCTCGATGCGCTCGATCCCTGCGGCCCGGCGAATCTGGATCGCCTCGATCCGCGCCATCTGCTCGAAAGAGAGGCTCGACGGGACGCGGGTCTGGAGCACGTTCATGTTCGTGGCAGAGCGCACACCGCCCGCCGGGTCGACGCCGATGAGCTTGATCGGCGAGTCGGACTGCGCAAGCGTTTCGAGCTCCACGCTGAGGCGCTGGTTCCCGCCGGCGATGATCTTCGTGCTCGTGTGCGAGGCGTCGCCGAAGCTGCGCCAGCGCTCGGGTAGAGCGACCGAGAGAGTCGGCTTCCCGACCGTTCGAACGGTGAAGCCGGCGGGGATCTTCACCGTCGCGCGGCCGCTCCCGCACCCGGCGAGTACGGCGAGACAGAGCAGGAGCAGAGGTCGCCGGCGCACGCCGCTTGTCACTCTAGACTTCCCGCATGGAGGGCCTCGCCGAGCTGCACACGCACCTCGGCGGGTCGGTCGCCTCCGATATCCTCTGGAGCCTCGCGCACGAGCAGGGCATCGCGCTTCCGGTCAAGGACTACTGGGAGTTCGACAGGCTCGTGACCGTCTCGGATCCGCGGGGCGTCGCGAACCTCGACGCGCTCGACCAGATCTACCACTGGACGGAGCTGATCCAGTCGAGCCCGACAGCCGTCGAGCGGTCGGTGCACGCGGCGATCGGCGGGGCGTACAGGTCGCAGGGGATCACAACGCTCGAGCTGCGCTTCAACCCGATGAAGCGGAACCGCGGCGGCGAGCGTGACCTCGACCACATCATCCTCGCCGCGATCCGCGGCCTCGACCGCGCGAGCCTCGAGTATCCGCAGGTCCGTGCGGGTCTGATCTTGATGATGGACAGAACGTTCACCGCGGAGCTGAATGCGGTGATCGTGGAGAAGGCCGTTCGGTGGGCGCCGCGCGGGATCGTCGGCATCGACATCGCCGGGCCACGGCCGGACGGCAGGCGCTACGACTATCGGCAGGTCGCGCCGATGGTCGAGGAGGCGCGCACGACAGGGCTTGGCGTGACAATTCACGTGGGCGAAGAAGGCGGCGACGTGGGTCGCGACGAGATCGGCGAGGTCGTCCAAGCGCTGCGGCCGGACCGGATCGGCCACGGCATCCTCGCCGCCGGCGACGGGGAGCTGATGGGAGCGCTACGCGAGGCGGAGATCGTGCTCGAGATCTGCCCGACGTCGAATCTCCTGACGAAGGCTTTGCCGGACGACGACGCCGTGCGGGACACGTTCCGCGCCTTCGTCGACGCAGGCGTCCAGTTCACGATCGCGACGGACGGCCCGGAGATGATGCGGACGCATCTCCGCGACGAGCTCGACCTGCTCCTGCGGATAGGAGCGTTGGACGAGTCGGAGCTCGACGAGGCGAATCGCCGCGGCCACGAGGCGAGCTTCGTCCGCGGCGCACGCGCGAAGGTGTAACTCCGCCAAATACTCCTTTCGGCCAATGGTCGTGCGGCGCCAGGCGCTTTAGCTTCGGCCGCTATGTACGACGCACTGCGGGACTCGCTTCCCTCGATCACCGAGCGGCAGCGCCAGGTCATCGAGCTGATCGCCGCCGGCTGCTCCAACGAAGAGGTCGGCGAACGCCTCGGCATCTCCCCTCGCACCGCAAAGGCGCACTCCGATGTCCTGCGGCAGAAGCTCGGTGTCACCCGGCGGCGCCAAATCCCCGTGGCGTACCGGGCCCTGACCGGCGACGACCCGCTCGCGCGAAGCCTGAAGTCGGCAGAGGCCGACAACGGGGGCTGACGGCAAACCGTGCCTGCGGCCCCGTGGGGCGGCAGGCACGGTCAGCTCAAAAGGACACTCGAAATTCCCGCCGACCGCGGTTATCGTGGCGGCGGGCAGCTGGCGGTGCCCAAGGGGAGCAGGTGGGCGAAAACAACTCAACGACAGAGGCATTCGCACGTCCGCGACACATCGTTGATCGCCCACGCTTGACGGACCTCCTGGGTCAAGCCACAGCGCCAATCGTCCTATTGGTCGGCCCACCTGGCTTCGGGAAGACCACGTTGGCGAGGCAATGGCTCACCAAGGGCTCTGTTGAGGCGGTTTGGTACACGGCGACAACCCCCTCAACCGATCTAGCGGTGCTTGCATCCGATATCGCGGAGGCAGCGTCGACGCGATTCGGCCTCGAATGCCCGCGGATCAGGCAGCGGCTGCGGGCTTCCTCAGCGCCGAGCGACGAAGCGAAAGCGCTTGGCCAAGTGCTTGCACACGAACTACGTGACTGGCCGAGCAACGTATGGCTCGTAGTCGATGATCACCACGTACTGAGCGCGTCACAGGCCGCGGAGCGCTTCCTCGAGTCGATGGTGGGCGCAGTGCCGTTTCGCGTTCTGTTGAGTGGACGCGAGCGGCCTAGTTGGATTTCAACTCGCGACATCCTCTACGGAGGCGTCTTCGAAATCGGCCAGAACGCGCTCGCGATGACTCACGCGGAAGCTGCGGCTGCTCTCGAGACATCGGCTAATGGGGACCAACTGCGTGGCCTCGTTGCTCTTGCCGACGGCTGGCCAGCGGTTATCGGGCTCGCGTCACTGACGTCGGGAGAGATCGAGATTGCCGACGGAGTGGTTCCCGAGGCTCTATACGACTTTTTCGCGGAAGAGCTCTACCGTGAAACCGATGATCAATTCCGCGCGGACATCTGCTCCCTAGCGCTAGCGCCGACGATTAGCGCGCAGCTCTCGACCACTTTGTTCGGAGCCCGTTCACGGTCGGTGCTTCGCGAGGCCGAGCGCAAGGGCTTTCTTACACGGCAAGACAAACAGCATGAACTCCATCCCCTCTTACGTCAGTTCTTGCTCCTGAAACTCAGAGAGTCAGACGTCATCGATATCCGACAGGTGATCTCAAACATCTGTCGTTGGGAAGTCGAACATGAGCATTGGGACGAAGCCTTTGAGCTCGCGAAGAGCCATGGCCTGAGCTCGATGATGTTTGAGATCATCGAAGCAAGCCACCCGCAAATGCTTGCCCAGGGTCGCGTGGCATCTGTGCAGAAGTGGGTCGACGCCGCCCGCACCTTTGATCCCTTATCTCCGACCATCCTGCTGGCTGACCTGGAGCTCTCATTCCGACAGCATGAGTGGGATGAGGCGCGCGCTTATGCAGTGCGATTGGCCACGATGCTCGACGATGACGATCCGCGAATGTCGCGTGTGCTCCATCGCATCGGTCAGATCGGCCAGCTCGATGATCGTTACGACGAGGCGATGGCGTATCTCACGCGAGCCAAAGGCTGCGCCCAGACCGATCGTGACCTCAGAGCAGCGCTCTCAAGCGAGTTCCTTGTTGCCTCTGATTACGGCGACAAGACTCGAGCGAAAGAGATCCTGGAAGAACTCAAGCTCGTCCCCGGCGCAAGTCCGGACGAATTGCTTCGTCTAAGTCAGGCTGAGCTCCATCTCGCTTCTCGGTGGGGAGGAATCGAACGGGAACTCA
>DATFTK010000107.1:0-2903 GCA_035262005.1 Gaiellaceae bacterium
CGGATGGAGTACGAGCGCTCGGAGCGGGCGGGCAATTTCAACCGCGCGGCGGAGATCCGCCACGGCGAGCTGCCGCAGCTCGAGAAGGAGCTCGAGGAGCGCGACGCGCGCGTCGAGGGCGCGATGGTGAAGGAGGAGGTCGACGAGGACGACGTCGCCGCCGTCGTCGGGCGCTGGACGGGCATCCCCGTCGACCGGCTGCTCGAGGGCGAGACCGAGAAGCTGATCCACATGGAGGAGCGGCTGCACCAGCGCGTCGTCGGGCAGGACGAGGCGGTCGAGGCGGTCGCAAATGCCCTGCGCCGTGCGCGCACGGGCCTGCAGGACCCGAACCGGCCGATCGGCTCGTTCGTGTTCCTCGGCCCGACGGGCGTCGGCAAGACCGAGCTGGCGCGTGCGCTGGCCGAGTTCATGTTCGACGACGAGCGTGCGCTCGTCCGGCTCGACATGTCGGAGTACCAGGAGCGGCACACGGTCGCGCGGTTGATCGGCGCCCCGCCGGGCTACGTCGGCTACGAGGAGGGCGGCCAGCTCACCGAGGCGGTGCGGCGTCGGCCGTACTCCGTGATCCTTCTCGACGAGATCGAGAAGGCGCACAACGAGGTCTTCGACGTCCTGCTGCAGATCCTCGACGACGGACGCCTCACCGACGGCCACGGCCGCACGGTCGACTTCCGCAACACCGTGCTGATCATGACGTCGAACCTGCGCTCGGTCGAGCAGCTGCGTGACGTCTTCCGGCCCGAGTTCATCAACCGCATCGACGAGATCGTCGAGTTCCGGCCGCTGACGAGGGAGCAGCTGGGCGAGATCGTCGACCTACAGCTCGCACGCCTGCGGACGCGGCTCGCGGACCGCGGCATCGTGCTCGAGCTGACCGACGACGCGAAGCAGGTCGTCGCCGACGCCGGTTGGGATCCGACGTACGGGGCGCGGCCGCTGAAGCGCGCGCTGCAGCGTCAGGTCGAGAACCCGCTCGCGCTGCGGCTGCTCGAGGGCGAGTTCTCCGACGGCGACGCTGTTCGTGTCGACGCGAGAGACGGCGAGCTCGTGTTCGAGCGCGCCGGCGAGCGCGAGCCGGTCGTTGCCTGAGGACTACTTCGGCGAGGACGTCGCCGCCGACTACGACGAATCGACCGCGGGCATGCCCGTCGAGCCGGTCGTCGACTTCCTCGTCGATCGCGCCCGCGGCGGCCCGGTCCTCGAGCTGGCGGTCGGAACAGGGCGGATTGCACTGCCGCTGGCCGCGCGCGGGCTGCGCGTGCACGGGATCGACCTCTCCGAGGCGATGGTCGCGAAGCTGCGCGCCAAGCCGGGCGGCGACGAGATCCAGGTGACCGTCGGCGACATCGCGACGACCCACGTCGACGGGGCCTTCACGCTCGCGTACCTCGTCTACAACACGATCCAGAACCTGACGACCCAGGCTGCGCAGGTCGCGTGCTTCGAGAACGCCGCCGCACACCTCGAGCCCGGCGGCTGCTTCGTGATCGAGGTCGGGATCCCCGACGTGAAGGGTGAGCGGCTGCGCATCTTCGACTTCGGCGAGCGCCACATCGGAATCGACGAGTACGACTTCGCCGCCCAGGGTCTGATCTCGCACCACTACACGCGAGGAAAGGACGGCACGTTCAGGTACGGCTGGGGGCCGTTCCGTTACGTCTGGCCCTCGGAGCTCGATCTGATGGCGCGCATCGCGGGAATGGCGCCGCTCGAGCGCTACTCGGACTGGAACGGCGAACCGTTCACGAGCGCGAGCGAGAAGCTTGTGGGCGTGTGGGAGAAGCCGGCGGCCTAGAGGTCGCCGGTGTCCTCGAAGAAGTCGGCGCCGCCCTGCTCGGCGGGCGCGCCATAGATGTACAGCACGAGATCCTCCTCGCCTTCGTTTCGCACGAGCAGCGGTGTTCCCGGCTCGACCGCGACGAGGCCGGGCGCGCCGACGTCGACACGCTCCGGCGGGTCACCGAGCTGCATCGTCAGCGTGCCGGAGACGACGACGAAGACCTCCTCCTGCACCTTGTCGGCGTGCCGGCGTCCACGGGTTCCCGGCGGATAGCGCCACAGCCGCGCGCGCGAGTTCTTCAGCGCCGCCTCGTCCGTGACCTCGACGATCTGCCGCGGCGGCTGCCCCTCGAACAGCGGCTCCCGCTCGCTCCACTCGGCCTTCTTGCCGTCGACGACGTGCCAGCCCACGCCTTGATCCTAGTGGAGACGAGAGAGGCCACGGCCCCCGCGGCGGCCTCTCTCCGTAGTGCGGCTCGAAGAAATCCTCGCCCCGGAATGTTTGCTCGTCGTGAGGATTCCCTGAAAAGATCGACTGCATGAGCCTGTACCAGGAGGGCAGCCGTCGGCTCCAGGATCTGTTCGACACGCGGCGCCTCGCCGACCGGATCGAGGAGCGGATCGTGCAGGACCGGATCGACGAGGACGACCGCGCGTTCATCGAGGCGCGGGACATGTTCTTCATCGCCACCGTCGACGTGGACGGCCGGCCACAGTGCTCGTACAAGGGCGGCGACCCCGGATTCGTACGAGTCCTCGACCGGCACACAATCGCGTTCCCGGTCTACGACGGGAACGGGATGTACCTCACCGCCGGGAACCTGCTCGTGACGAGGAACGTCGGCCTGCTCTTCATCGATTTCGAGGGCCGGAAGCGCCTGCGCCTGAACGGCGTCGCGTCCGTCGACGAATCCGACGCGCTACTCGCCGACTACCCGGAGGCGCAGTTGATCGTGCGCGTGGCCGCGACGGAGGTCTTCCCCAACTGCCCGCGCTACATCCACCAGTACCAGCTCGTCGCGCGCTCGCGCTTCGTACCGAAGGCGGAGTGCGAGACGCCGGTGCCGCACTGGAAGCGCAAGGAGTGGGCGAACGACGTGCTGCCGGAGGGAGATCCGGCC
>DATFTK010000108.1:0-10404 GCA_035262005.1 Gaiellaceae bacterium
CATCGCCGACGCGTATCGCGCCCGCCTCGGCGCCAGCGTGCTGCGCGGCCGCAATCTCGACCTGTGGACTTCGGCCGAGCGCATCCTGCGCGACGCCGGCGTCGAGTCGGTCGAGCGGGTGGACATCTGCACCGCGTGTAGCCCCGACTTCTTCTCGCACCGGCGCGACGGCGGCGTCACCGGACGACAGGGAGTGATCGGCTACGTCGCCTGAGACCGTCCGCGCAAACTACGAGCGCATCCGCGCCGACGTCGGCGGTCGCGTCACGATCGTCGCGGCGACGAAGTACGTCTCGCTCGCGGACATGGCGATTCTCGTCGAGGCGGGGATCGAGGTCGTCGGCGAGAACCGCGCCCAGGAGCTCGAGCGGAAGCACGCCGAGTACGGCGACGCGTTCCGCTGGCATTTCATCGGCCACCTGCAGTCGAACAAGGCCAAGGTCGTCAACCGGACCTGCGAGCTCGTGCACTCGCTCGACTCGGAGTCCGCGGCACACAAGCTCACCGTCCCCACGCTCGTCGAGGTGAATCTCTCGGGCGAGGAGTCGAAGTCCGGCGTCGCCCCGGAGGCGCTGTCGCGGCTCCTCGAGGCGGCTTCGGAGGTCCGCGGCCTGATGACGATGCCGCCGGAGACCTCCGATGCGGAGGCGTCGCGACCCTACTTCCGGCGCCTCCGGGAGCTCGCAGAGCGGCACGGTCTGCACGAGCTCTCGATGGGAACGAGCCAGGACTACGCCGTCGCCGCCGAGGAGGGAGCCACATTGGTCCGCGTAGGCTCGATCCTGTACCGGTAACCGAGCGAAAGCTCCGCTTTCGCTCTCGACCTGGTTCGCCGCTTCGCGGGGAACCCGAGCGGGCGAAGCCCGCTCGCTCCCTTTCCGGTTGGCGGGTCGCCAGGCCTCGTTGCCAGCGTGATTCGGGCGTCTTTGCGCCGGGTTGCGAGTGGAGCCTGACCGCCATGCTGCGTAACATTCCGCCGTAATGGGCTTCGCAGACGTCTGGAACAAGACCCTCGTGTACTTCGGCATCGCCGAGGAGGAGGACTGGGACGAGGAGGGCTACGTCACCGACGAGGACCTTCAGCGCACCTATGCCGAACGGCCGAACGTTCGCCGCCTGTCGCCCCGTCGGCGGGAGCGGGAACTCGACGACTGGACCGATCCCGAGCCCGCGGCAGAGCGCACGCAGGTGCTGCGGCCGCGCGTCGCGGCCGTGCCCGGGCCCGCGTCGGTGCGCGTCCACCTCGTGATCCCACGCAGCTTCAACGACGCCCAGCAGATCGCGGACAAGTTCAAGGATGCGATCCCGGTCATCCTCAACCTGCAGAGCACCGACGGCGATCTTTCCAAGCGCCTGATCGACTTCGCGAGCGGCCTGACGTACGCGCTCGACGGCGGCATGCAGCGCGTCGCCGACAAGGTGTTCCTGCTGACGCCGCGAAACGTGGAAGTGTCCGCCGAGGAACGCGCTCGACTGCTCGAGCGCGGCGGCTTCTTCAACCAAGCGTAGACAGGTAGGACCGAGCCGCATGACGCCGAACTGAGCCGCATGGGCGGCGGCGCCATGCTCGGCTTGCTGTACGACGCGATCAACAGCGTCGAGAGCTTCCTGCAGGTGTTCGTGTACGTCTACTCGCTGCTGATCCTGGCGTACATCATCACGTCCTGGGTGCGGATGCCCTACTCGGTCTGGCTCAACCGCGTCCAGCGCTTCCTCTACGACGTGTGCGATCCGTACCTGCGGATGTGGCGCCGCGTGCTGCCGAGCTTCGGTCCGCTCGACCTGTCGCCGGTGGTGGGAGTCGCCGCCCTCTATGTCCTCCTCGCGGTCGCGATCAACATTCTCGACCGCCTGCATTGAAAGGGAAGTCGCTGCGATGACGCTGACCCCGGTGGAAATCAGACATCTCAAGCCGTCGAAGACGTTTCTCGGCGGCTACGACCGCGACAACGTCGGTCGTCTGCTCGACGAGATCGTCGCCAGCTTCGAGGACGTGTGGCGCGAGCGCGCCGACCTCGCCGACAAGGCGGAGCAGCTCGAGAACGACCTGGTCCGCTACCGCGAGATCGAGGGGCTCCTGCGCGCAACGCTCGTGTCCGCAGAGAAGGCGGCCGTGACGCTGAAAGAGCAGGCGCGCAAAGAGGCCGACCTGATCATCGAGGAAGCCCGCTCGGAGGCGCGCTCGATCACGCGGCATGCACGTGCCGACCATGACCGCTTGCTCGGAGAGGTGCGGCGGATGCGCTCGCTCCTCCGCTCGGCCCTTGCACTCGTCGACGAAGAGGCACCCGAGCACAAAGCGGCCTAAGGGCCGGGGCTAGACTGCCGACGTGAGCGCGATCGATACCGATCACTTCCGCGAGCGGCTGCTCGACGAGCGCAGGCGCGTCGTCGCCGCGATCAGGAACCTCCAGGACGACCACGCCGGGACGCTCTCGGACGAGGCGGGGGAGGAGGCTGCGTACGACAACCACCTCCTCGACACGGCGACCGAGACGTACGACCGCGAGCTCGACTACACCCTGGAGGAAAACTCCGGCCATGTCCTCGAAGAGATCGACGCCGCGCTGAAGCGGATCGAGGACGGCACCTACGGCGTCTGCACGAGCAAGGGCGAGCGGATTCCCGTGGAGCGGCTCGACGCGCTTCCGTGGGCGACGCTTTGCATCGACTGCCAGCGTCAGCAGGGACGTCGTTGACGCGCTACGCGTCCATGTTTCGCCGAGGGAGCAGATGACCGACCGCGACCGCTCCGCCGCAGCAGCCGCAAGCTCGCGGAACCTGCAGCCGGAACGGGCGCCCGATGTTCGGGTCGGCTCGACGACCGACGGGCTGACTCCGATCTCGTCCGCGTCGCGGCAGTTCGGCGCGACGTGGCACCAGTGGGTGAGCCTCGGCCTCGTCGCGATCGCGGCCCTTTGCGCCGACCAGTTGACGAAGGCGATCGTCACCAGCAGGCTCGATCTCGGCGACGAGGCGCATGTGGTCGGACCGTTTTCGATTCACCACGTGACGAACTCCGGCATCGCGTTCGGGTTGTTCGCGAGCGCGACGCCGATCGTGATCCTGCTGACCGCGATCGCAGTCGCGTGGATGCTCTACTTCTTCGCCCGCTCCGGTTCGCGCCATCCCGTGCTGCCGGTCGCGCTCGGGCTCGTGATCGGCGGGAGCGTGTCGAACCTGATCGACCGCGTCCGGCTCGGGCACGTGACGGACTTCATCGACCTCAAGTACTGGCCGGCGTTCAACCTCGCCGACAGCTTCATCGTCATCGGCGTCGCCGCTTTGTTGCTCGCACTCGTCGCCGCCGATCGCAACGCCGCACGGCCGCAGCGCGTGCGTGAAGCAGCGCGTTCCTGACAGCGCCGCGGGCGAGCGGCTCGACCGCTTCCTAGCGTCGCTTCCGGAGGTCGGCTCGCGTGGGGCGGCGGAGCGCGTCCTGGCCGAAGGCGTGTTCGTCGACGGGCAGGCGCGCGCGAAGAGTCACCGGCTGAACGGCGGAGAGGAGCTCGAGTTCGAGGCGCCCGACACGCCGGCGCCCACACTCGACGCGGAGGAGATGGATCTGCGGATCGCGTACGAGGACGAGCAGCTCGTCGTCGTCGACAAGCCTGCAGGTCTCGTCGTGCATCCGGCGCCCGGTCACTCGACGGGGACGCTCGTCCACGGCCTGTTGGCGCACGACGTCGCCGGCGGGGACGAGGATCGGCCGGGCATCGTCCACCGTCTCGACCGCGACACGTCCGGGCTGATGGTCGTCGCGCGCTCGGAGGAGGCGCATACGCGTCTGCAGGATCTCGTCCGCAAACGGGAGCTCGAGCGGCACTATCTCGCGCTCGTCGTCGGCCGCCCGCGCTCGCGGGCCGGCCGGATCGAGGCACCGATCGGGCGAGACCGGCGCGACCCGATGCGCCACTCGCTCGACACGGACTCGCCGCGTGAGGCGATCACGCACTTCGAGGTCGTCGAGCTCTTTCCACGGCACACGCTTCTCGACGTGAAGCTCGAGACCGGCCGCACGCACCAGATCCGGGTGCACCTGAACGCGATCGGGCTGCCCGTCGCCGGCGATCCCGTCTACGGACGCCCGCGCGAGCTCGGGCTGGAGCGCCAATTCCTGCATGCGGAACGGCTTGCGTTCACGCATCCGTTCGGCGGCGAGCGGATCGAGGTCGAGTCGCCGCTGCCGGAAGACCTCCGGATCGCGGCTAGAATGGCTGCCGCTTCGTAACCCGACCCGCTGGACAACTCGGGTGGGGGTGCCGACGTTCGACGGACGTCGGTTCCACTCGATCCCAGCGGCAGCTGAGAACATCAACCAGGAAAGGGGACTTCATCCCATGTCCGTCGTCTCTATGCGCGAGCTCTTGGAGGCCGGAGTGCACTTCGGTCACCAGACGCGACGCTGGAATCCCAAGATGCGCCGCTTTATCTTCACGGAGCGGGGCGGCATCTACATCATCGACCTGCAGCAGACGCTTCAGCTGCTCGAGGAGGCGAACGCGTTCGCCCGCAACCTCTCCGAGCGCGGGGGCTCGATCTTGTTCGTCGGCACGAAGAAGCAGGCGCAGGCCGCGGTCGAGGAGCAGGCGAAGCGAGTCGGCATGCCGTATGTCAGCCACCGCTGGCTCGGCGGCCTGCTCACCAACTGGCGCACGATCTCCGACCGGATCGACCGCCTACACGAGCTGCGCCGCCTGAAGGAGGAAGGCCAGCTCGACCTGCTGCCCGCGAAGGAGCGCATCTCGATGCTCGGCGAGCTCGAGAAGCTCGATGAGAACCTCGGCGGCGTCGCCGACATGAAGCGCCAGCCGGACGCGATCTTCATCATCGACCTCCGCAAGGAGCAGCTCGCGGTGCGTGAGGCTCGCCGCCTCGGCCTGCCCGTGATCGCTGTCGTCGACACGAACGCCGACCCGGACGAGGCCGACTACATCATTCCGGGGAACGACGATGCGATCCGGTCTTGCGACCTGATCGTGCGCGTCGTCGCCGACGGGATCGCCGCCGGCCAGCAGAAGGCGACGCCGGCCGACTTCACGCCGCCGGCCCCGGAGCCCGAGCCTGAGCCTGAGTCGGAAGGCGAGGAGGAGCAGCCCGCGCAGAGTGAGCCCGTTGCGGAAGAGGTGACGACCAATGGTTGAGATCTCGGCGGCGCTCGTGAAGGAGCTGCGCGATCAGACCGGCGCGCCGATGATGGACGCGAAGCGCGCGCTGCAGGAGACGAACGGCGACATTGAGGCCGCCGTTCGTGTGCTGCGGGAGAAGGGCATGGCCGGAGCGGCCAAGCGCTCGGAGAACGAGACGCCCGAGGGGAAGGTCGGCTACCGGATCGCCGACGATGCGAAGCGCGGGACGATGGTTGCCGTCGGCTGTGAGACCGACTTCGTTTCGGACAACGACGAGTTCCTCGCATTCGCGAAGCAGGTGCTCGAAGCGGTCGAGGCGAACGGCCCCGGTGCCGAAGCCGGGCTCGAGGAGGAGCGCGCGCACCTCTCCGGGAAGCTCGGCGAGAACGTCGTCGTGACCGGGACGGCACGCTTCGAAGCCGTCGACGGCGCGAAGATCGCTGCCTATGCCCATCCGCCGCGCAACAAGATCGGCGTGCTGCTGCAGGTGCGCGGTGGCTCGGACGAGCTTGCGCGCAAGGTCGCGATGCACATCGCTGCAATGAAGCCGAGCTGGATCGGCCGCGACGACGTCCCCGAGGACACCGTCGCGCAGGAGCGCGAGATCTACGCGAGCACCGACGAGGTGCAGTCGAAGCCGGAGCAGGCGCGCGAGAAGATCGTCGAGGGCATGCTGAACAAGCGCTTCTTCGGCGCGAACGTTCTGGTCGACCAGGAGTGGATCCACGACTCCTCGAAGAAGGTCGGCGAGGCGCTCCGCGCGGAAGGCGCCGAGGTGCTCGAGTTCGAGCGCTTCGAACTGAGCGCCGGATGAGCGTTTCGTCCGAGGAGGCCGTCGCCACCGGCGGCGAGCTCCGTCCTGTCTTCCGGCGCATCCTGCTCAAGCTGTCTGGCGAGTCGCTGATGGGCGACCGCGAGTACGGGATGGACCGCGGAACGATCGACGCGATTGCGGAGGAGATCGTCGAGGTCCAGAGCTCGGGCGTCGAGACTGCGATCGTCGTCGGCGCCGGAAACATCTATCGCGGCATGGCCGCGGCGGCCGAGGGGATGGACCGCGCGACCGCGGACTATGCCGGGATGCTCGCGACCGTCCTGAATGCGCTTGCGCTTCAGGACGCGCTCGAGGACCGCGGGACCTACACGCGCGTGCTCTCGGCACTCGAGCTCAAGGAGGTCGCCGAGCCCTACATTCGACGCCGCGCGATCCGCCACCTCGAGAAGGGGCGCATCGTCATCTTCGCCGCCGGTACAGGCAACCCGTTTTTCACCACCGACACGGCGGCGGCGTTGCGTGCACTCGAGATCAACGCCGATGCCATGCTGATGGCGAAGCACGGGACCGCCGGCGTCTACGACGACGATCCGCGCACGGACCCGCACGCGAGATTCATCCCCGAGCTCACGCATCTCCAGGCGATCGAGCGCGGCCTGAAGGTGATGGACACGACGGCGCTGTCGCTCTGCATGGACAACAATCTGCCGATCTACGTGTTCGCGCTCGCGGACGGGAACATCCGGCGCGTCGTTGCGGGCGAGCGCGTCGGGACCATCATCTCGACGCCCGCGAAGGAGGAGAGCTGATGGCGACGGTCGACGAGCTGATCGAGGACGGGCGCAAGCGGATGGACTCCGCCGTCGAGCACACCCGCGCCGAGTTCAACACAGTGCGCACCGGCCGGGCGTCGGCCGCGCTGCTGGACCGCGTCCAGATCGACTACTACGGGACGCCGACGCCGCTGAAGCAGCTCGCCACGATCAACGTACCGGAACCACGGCTTCTGACGATCCAGCCGTTCGACCCGAGCTCGATCAAGTCGATCGAGAAGGCGATCCAGGAATCCGACCTCGGGCTGACGCCGTCGAACGACGGCAAGCTGATCCGCCTGCCGATGCCGCAGCCGACGGAGGAGCGCCGCAAGGAGCTCGTCAAGGTCGTGCGCAAGCTCGCGGAGGAGGGGAAGGTCGCCGTGCGAAACGTTCGCCGGGACGCCGTCCATCACCTGAAGGAGCTGAAAGAGGTGGGGAGCGACGACGAGCGGCGCGCAGAGGAGAACGTGCAGAAGCTGACCGACGAGCACACGAAGACGATCGACGACCTCTTGAAGCACAAAGAGGCCGAGATCATGGAGGTGTAGGCCGCGAACGGCGCTCCGCACGCCGTCGCCATCGTCATGGACGGCAACGGCCGCTGGGCGCGCAAGCAGGGGCTCTCCGTCGCCGAGGGGCATCGCGCCGGGACGAAGGCGCTCCGCCGCACCGTCGAGGCGGCGATCGACCTCGGGGTCGAGTCGCTCGCCGTGTACGCGTTTTCGACCGAGAACTGGTCGCGGCCGCCGGACGAGGTCGATGCGTTGATGGAGCTCTTCCCGGAGACGATCGACCGCGAGCTGCGCGACCTCGCCGACCAGGGCGTGCGGACGCACTTCATCGGGCGGCGCGACCGTGCCTCCGGCCCGCTGCGCCGCAAGATGGAGGAGCTCGAGGCCGAGACGGCCGACAAGACTCGGTTCCAGCTGTGGATCGCGTTCGACTACGGCGGCCGCAGCGAGATCGTCGACGCGGCGCGCCGCGCCGCAGCTGCGGGAGCCGAGCTCGACGAGGAGACCTTCGCGTCGTTTCTGTACGCCCCCGAGATGCCCGATCCAGATCTGTTGATTCGAACCTCCGGTGAGCTGAGGATCTCGAACTTCCTCCTGTGGCAGGTCGCCTACGCGGAGCTCGTCTTCGTCGACACGCTCTGGCCTGACTTCGGCGAGCAAGAGCTCCGTTCCGCGCTCGACGACTACGCCAGCCGCAGGCGCCGCTTCGGCGGGCGATGAGCCCGCTGGCCTCGCGGATCCTGGTCGCGGTCGTCGGCCTCCCGGTTGTGCTGGGCCTCGTCTACGCCGGCGGCTGGTGGCTGTTCGCGCTCGCCGCGGTCGGCGCCGTGTTCGCCGTGCACGAGTACGCACTGATGACGCGGACGCTCCGGCCCGTCACGCTCGCGGCGTACGCCGGAGTCCTGCTGACGCTCTTCGGCGCCGAGCTCGGCGGCGTCGTGTGGATGGTCGGCGGGTTCCTGACGACGCTTCTGCTCGCGTTCGTCCTGCACTGGGTGGGGCAGACGCGCCAGTCGGCAACGATCTCGATCGCGGCCACCGTCCTGGGCACTGCGTGGATCGGCTTCGGGCTCGCGTACCTGCTGCTGCTGCGCCACAGCCCGGAGCACGGCCGCCTCGCGACGTTCGCGGTCCTGCTCGCCGTGTGGGCCGGGGACATCGGTGCATTCTTCGCCGGGCGCCTGATCGGCCGGCACAAGCTCGCTCCGGCCCTGTCCCCGGGCAAGACTTGGGAAGGCTTCGCGTTCGGCACGATCTGCAGCGTCTTCGTCGCCTTTGTGGCGCTCTACGACGACCGGCACAGCTTCCTGTCGATCGGACAGGCGGTCGTGCTCGGACTGGTCGTCGCCGTCGTCGGCCCGCTCGGCGACCTCTTCGAGTCGGGAGTCAAGCGCGACATGCAGGTGAAGGACTCGGGACGGGTGCTCGCGGGTCACGGGGGCGTCCTCGACCGCCTCGACGCGCCGTTGTTCGCGTTCGTCGCGGTTTACTACCTTTTGCTCGCGCTCGGGAAGCTGTAGCGCGCGGCCGTCGCGTCCAACCGGCGGCGCATGCGCATCGAGCAGGCCGCGTTCGTGTGATAGCCGCCGTCGACGAAGTCCGACTGCTTGCACGGGATCGACCGCGCGTTGCGGAAGTCGAGCCAGCGGTAGCCGTACCGCGCGAACAACTTCGGCATCAGCGCGCCGAATGCCCGCCAGCGCGGGCCGATGACCGGATTCGCGGCGAAGAAGCGCAGGTAGCGGTCGCCGTCGGGCGGAGTGAAGCCGACGACGCGCCAGCCGCGGGCACGAGCCAGCGCGAGGATCTGCTCGAGCGTGCGGATTCGCTGCTGGGACAGCTCCGTCCAGTCGTCGTAATTTCCCGTGCGCAGCTTGCTCAGGTCGGTCGTGAACGGGTCGATCGCCGGGTGGTACGTGTGCGGGTCGAGCTCGAAGCTCCAGACGCGCGAGCCGTCGAGGCGCCAGGCGAGCGCCGGCCGCGAGCGTCCGACGACGCACGCTGGCCCGACCTGCTCCTTGTGCCAGCGGTGCAGCAGGACGTACCGCGCGCGGCGGAGTATCCGGAAGCTCTCGTCGAATGCCGAGCGGCTCAGCAGGTAGCGCGCCCGCTGCTCGAAGCCTGGTGAGACGTCGAAGCCCTTGAAGTTCGGGTTGAGCCACCAGGCCTCGACGCCGAGGTACATCGTCTGGGCCGGGCGGCCGGGGAGATCGCGGAGCTCCTTGAGCGCGATCTCGGGCGACATCACCGGCATGCCGAGGTTCGCGAACGACCGCTCGCCGGGCCATGCGCCGATCTTGAGCACACGGCTCGAGCCGGTCACGAAGGTCCGTGTCGGCCGTGACCGGAACACGTCGAGCTTGAACGGGAGGTACTCGCCGCCGATGAGCTCGTGCGAGACGAGACACTGCGGCCGCGCCGCCCGCGCATCCTGCACCGCCGCTGGCTTCCAGAATTCGCCGAACGGGTCGACCCACCAGTTGAGCGCCGCCAGCCCAGCCAGTAGCACGGCGGTTGTCCCGAGGAAGGTGACGAGCCGGCCCATCAGAAGCGGAAGTAGATAAAGGGGTGACTCGTGTAGATCGACGAGACCGCGATCGCCATCAGCGCCGCGACGCTGACGACGCGGAAGTAGCCGAAGCCGCGCACGTTCCACGTCCACTCCTCGGGCACGACCATCGTGTACGCCGTCGCCACAACGATCAGCAACACGAGGTGGCCCGGGAACTGCCCGAGCCCCCGCAGCAGGAACATCGCGCTGACGGCCTGGCCGATCGCCGCTGCCGAGTGCAGCCTGAAAAAGACCCAGCCGAACATCACGACAACGAACGTGAGCGCGACGGCGAGAGCCGCCGGGAGTCTCCACGCGTGCTTGCGCAGGTGGTGCGTGGTGAGCAGCAGCACGCCCTGATAGAGGCCCCAGACGACGAAGTTCAGGGAGGCTCCGTGCCAGAGCCCGCCCAGACCCATCGTTGCGAGCAGGTTGGCGTCGCGCCGGCGCTCACCCTTCCGGTTGCCGCCGAGCGGGATGTAGAGGTAGTCACGCAGCCAGGTGTAGAGCGTCACGTGCCAGCGGCGCCAGAACTCGATCGGGCTCGCGGCACGGTAGGGCCGGTTGAAGTTCCAGGGCAGCTCGATCCCGAAGATTCGCGCGAGGCCGAGCGCCATGTCGG
>DATFTK010000109.1:0-12445 GCA_035262005.1 Gaiellaceae bacterium
TGCTCGAGGTGCTGAAGTCCGACTTCGCGCGCATCCCGGAGTTGCTCGGGCGCGAGGTCGCGCCCCCGCCGGAGCCGGTGTTTCTCACAGCGGTGGCGGCCGAGCCGGCCGTCCAGCTCGGCCTCTTCTGACGCAAAGTCACTCTCCGGAGGAAACGGAGGAGCTGGCAGCGCAGCTCGCGGTGACGCTCGAGCTGGGTGACGTCGTGACCGTCTCCGGCGAGCTCGGCTCCGGGAAGACGACCTTCGTGCGCGGAGCGTGTCGCGCGCTCGGTGTCACCGAGCCGGTCACGAGCCCGACGTTCACGATCGGCCACCGCTACCACGGCCGCGTCGACGTCTCGCATCTCGACCTCTTCCGCTTCCGTGGCGTGTCGGCCGCGGAGTGGGGGGACCTCGAGCCGTACTTCGACGAAGCGATCGTCTTCGTCGAATGGCCGGAAGCCGGCGCTGGCGTGCTGCCGCCGGCGCGCGTCGCCGTCCGGCTGGAGCACGGCGAAGACGGCACGCGGCTTGTCACGATTGACCGCGGTGCTGATCCTGGCATTCGACACGGCGACTGACGTCGCGACCAGCGCGCTCGTCGACGACGGCGAAGTCCTCGGCGAACGCACATCGCGTGCGGTCACTCTGCTCGAGGACGTGGACGCGCTCCTGCGTCAATCGAGCGCTCAGACCCATGACGTCGACGCGCTCGCCGTCGGGATCGGCCCTGGCAGCTTCACGGGAGTTCGCATCGGCCTGGCGACCGCGCGCGGGCTCGCCTTTGCACTCGGGATCCCTGTCGCCGGTGTCTCGACCCTGGACGCGCTCGAGGCAGGCGCGCCCGGTGCTCTCCCCGTGATCGACGCTCGACGGCGTGAGGTCTTCGTTCCGGGCCACGTCCTCGCCCCGGCGGACGTCGACGTCGACCCGGGACGGCTCTGCGTCGGCAGCGGCGCCGTTCGCTACCGCGACGTGCTCCAAGCAAAGGGGGCCGACATCCCGCCGGACAGCGACGAACGCCACCTCCCGCGGGCACGCTTCCACGCGGCGCTCGCCCGGGACTTCGGCCCCGCAGAGCGCGTCGAGCCGCTGTACCTGCGCGTGCCCGACGCTGATAAAACGGGGAGATGAGCACGTCGCTCCCCTTCGGCTCGCTCCAGTAGGGGAAACCCATGTTTCCCCTACTCGACCCCTTCTTTAGGGTACGCCTCAGCCCGCGCGCCGCTGCGATCGCCGCGCGCGCTGAGGAGAGATATCGGGGAAACCTCTCGGTTTCCCCCTTCGCCCCTTCCCTTGCTCATCGTCCGCGGAGCGGCCGATGAGCACCACGGCGAACCGGGTGGATTTCCGTCGCCTGGAGCTGCGCGACCTCAACGCGATCGAGAAGATCGAGCGCGCGTCGTACCGGACGCCGTGGTCGCGCTCGATGTTCGCCGGGGAGTTGGCGAAGCCGTCCTCCATCTCGCTCGGCGCGTTCGACCCGGAGACGCACGAGTTGCTCGGCTACCTGATCATCAGCCGCTACGTCGACGCCTGGCATGTGATGAACCTCGCCGTCGCGCCGAAGCATCGCCGGCAGCACATTGCGGCGGGACTGCTCGGGCGGCTGTTCCTGGTGACCGCCGGAGAGGGCCGGCGCGGGTACACGCTCGAGGTGCGGGTCTCGAACGACGTCGCCATCCGGCTCTACGAGCAAGCCGGCTTCAAGGCGCGCGGAGTGCGCCGCGGCTACTACACCGACAACCGCGAGGACGCGCTGATCATGTGGCGCGATCCCGAGCCGGCCAGACGCTCCTGA
Organism: Gaiellaceae bacterium; assembly: GCA_035262005.1. Lineage (GTDB taxonomy): Bacteria > Actinomycetota > Thermoleophilia > Gaiellales > Gaiellaceae > 3-1-20CM-4-69-9. Next base: position 1,783 of record DATFTK010000109.1, read on the forward strand.
TCCTCGGTCTCGAAACGTCGTGCGACGAGACCGCCGCCGCGCTGATCACGCGCGCGGGCGAGATCCGCGCGAACGTGGTCTCCTCGCAGGCAGAGCTGCACGCGAAGTACGGAGGCGTCGTCCCCGAGGTTGCGTCACGGCGGCATCTCGAGCTCGTCACGCCCGTGATCCAGGAGGCGCTTGCCGACGCCGACGCGCAACTCGACGACGTCGAGCTCGTCGCCGTGACCAGGGGACCGGGCCTGATCGGCGCGCTGCTCGTCGGCGTCGCCGCCGCGAAGGCGATTGCCTGGGCGCGGCGACTGCCGCTCGCGGCGGTCGATCACCTGCACGGCCATGTCGCGTCGCTCTACTTGCAGCCCGGGCCGCTCGAGCCGCCCTTCCTCTGTCTGCTTGCGAGCGGCGGCCACACGCTCCTCCTCGACGTGCAGAGCCACGGCAGCAAGCCGCGCGTGCTCGGGACGACGATCGACGACGCCGCCGGCGAAGCGTTCGACAAGGGGGCGCGTTTGCTCGGCCTCGGCTATCCAGGAGGAGCGGAGATCGACCGCCTTGCGCGTGACGGCGACCCGCAGGCGTTCGACTTTCCGATCGCGCGTGTGCCCGGCCTCGACTTCTCGTTCTCCGGCGTCAAGACCGCGCTCCTGTACGCGGTGCGCGGGCTCGCTGCGGACGAGCTCGAGCGGAGTCGCGCCGACCTCGCGGCGAGCTATCAGCGCGCGATCGTCCGTGCGCTCGTCGGACGCACGCAGCAGGCCGCGGCGCAGATCGGCGCAACGACGATCGCCGTCGTCGGCGGTGTCGCCGCCAACTCCGAGCTACGGGCCGCGCTCGGCGGTGCAGTCCTCGCGCCGCTCGCACTCTGCACCGACAACGCGGCGATGATCGCGTCGGCCGCCCGGTACGCCGAGCCCATTCCGTATCCCGGGTATCTTGGCCTCGATGCCTACGCGTCGACCGCGTGAGCCGCTCGCCGCGCTGGTACTTGCGGCTCTTGCAATCGTCGTCACCGCGGTCCTGATCGCCGCCGGCGGTGGGAGCCGCCGCCATCCGGCGCCGACCGGACGGCCGACTTGGCAGGGTCTCGCGGGCGCGCAACGGCCCCGCGTTGCCGTCGGCCAGCGCGCGATCGTCGTGCTCAAGGCGCCGTCGCTCGCCGACCGTGTCGGCAACGCCGGCGGGCTGGCGACGAGCGAGGACGAACGCCGTTGGACGGAGACCGCGCTCGCCGCGCAGAGGCTGCTCGTTGCGCGCCTGCGAGTCGAGGGTGTCGTCGTCCAGCCTGAGTTCAGCTATACGCGCACGTTCAACGGATTCTCGGCCGCGTTCGACGCGCGCGGGGTCGCGCTGCTCGAGCGCGCGCCGGAAGTCGCAGGCGTCTATCCCGTGCGGGCGGCGTATCCCGCGACGATCGACCTCGGCACGCGGTTCGGGGAGCAGCCGCAGATCGCGCTCTCCGACCGCGACGGCCGCGGCGTCTCGATCGCGCTGCTCGACACCGGCGTCGACCGTGCACACCCGTTTCTCCGCGGACGGGTCACGAACGGCATCGACATCGTCGGCGGCGATCCCGACGCGGCCGCCGCTGCCCAGCCGGATGCACCGTCGGACCTCGAGGCACACGGGACAGAGATGGCGGGCCTGCTCGTCGGCTCGGGTGGCCCTGGTGCGCTCGCCGGCGTCGCGCCGGGCGCGACGCTGCTCCCGATCCGGGTCGCAGGCTGGCAGCGCGACGCCACTGCCCGCTGGGGCGTCTACGCTCGCACCGACCAGTTGCTCGCCGGGATCGAGCGAGCGGTCGACCCGAACGACGACGGCGACGCGCACGACGCGGCACGCGTCGCGCTCGTCGGCGTGGCCGAGCCCTTCGGCGGCTTCGCGGATGGTCCGCTCGCCCTCGCCGCTGCCGGAGCGATGCGTCTCGACACGCTGGTCGTCGCACCGGCCGGCAACGACGGGCCCGTCGGCCCGGGCTATGGCAGCATCGCCGGCCCCGGCGGCGCACCGGCTGCCGTGACGGTGGGGGCGCTCGATCTGCGACCCCGGTACGGCGAGGCGCGCGTCGTGCTGCGCGACGGGCTTCAGGTCGAGTTCGACGGAACGCGCCCCCTCGCGAGTGCCGTCATGCCGAGCAAGCCGCTCGACGTCGGCATCGGCGCGCCCCGCTCACAGACGACGGCGCCGGCCGAAGCCAGCAGCGCGATCCCGCTGCTCGATTTCTTCGATCGCAAGGGGACCAGCCTCGTCGCCGGGCGTGCAGCGCTGTTGCCCGCCGGGCCGGACCCGAACGGCACTCTGACGAATGCAGCTCGTGCGGGGGCCGTCGCGGCGCTGTTCTACGGGGCGGACCTGCCGGCCGGTGGGATCAGCCTCGACGAGACCGGGCCGATTCCGGCAGTCTCGATCTCCGAGGACGTCGCGGCGCGCATGTCGGCACGGCTACGGCACGGGATTGCCGGAACGGTCTCGCTGGGCGACGTGCGCTCGGCGTCGAACGCGGGCGCAGGTCACGTCGCCCAGTTCTCGTCGGCCGGGCTCGCGTACGACGGGCGCGTCAAGCCCGACCTCGTCGCGCCCGGCGTCGCCGTCGAGACCGCCGAGCCGGGAACCAACCCCGACGGCAGTGCGCGCTACGGAACCGTCAACGGGACGAGCGTCGCAGCCGCACTCGTTGCCGGCGGAGCTGCGCTGCTCGCCCAGGCGCGGCCGTACCTCGACGCCGAGGCGCTGAAGGGGCTGCTCGTCGGCGCCGCACAACCGCTGCTCGGAGACTCGGTGACGGCCCAGGGCGCCGGACTGGTCGACGTCGGCGGCGCGACTGCGACGGAGTTCGCGGCCTCGCCGACGTCGCTGGCATTCGGACGCGCCGAGGATGCGAAGTGGCGCGGCGACCAGGTCGTCGCGATTCGCAACGTCTCGTATCGCCGTGTCATCCTCACCTTCGGAGTCGACGTCACTCGTGACGGTGCCGCTCCGGTGCAGTTCGACGTGCGCCCGCTGCGCGTTTCGCTCCCGGCCGGGCGGACTGTGCAGGTGCACGTACGAGCCCGCCTGTCAGCGGCGCCGGATGGCACTGCGCCGGCCGAAGGATCGTTCGTCGCGGCGCCGGCGGCCGGTGGTGCCGTGCACGTGCCGTGGACGATTCTCTTCGGCGCACACATACCGCCGGGTCTGACCGCCGTTCGGCTTTCCGCGAACGCCTTTCGTCCGTCCGATGCAGCGCCGGTGCTGCTGAGCTTCGTCGCCGGCTCCGTTGCGGAGGGCGCCGTCCAGCCGCTGTCGCGGCTCGATCTCGAGCTCTGGAGCCCGGACGGCGGCCGGATCGGCCTGCTCGCACGGCTGCGCGACGTGCTGCCCGGGCGGTACTCGTTCGGCGTCACGGGACGCGATCCGACGGGTCAGGTCCTCCCGACCGGCAACTACCAGCTCCGGCTCCTCGCGTACGGCACCGAGGTGGGGCCTCCGACCGTCAGGACGCTCCCGTTCACGATCAAGTAGGCTCCTCGCGCCCAGCCAAAATGTCCCGATTTGCGCGGAAAAAGGAGCCGAAGTGACGACTGTCGACGCGCCCGTCTCGCACCTCCGCGAGAACCCGTTCGAGATCGCGAGGGAGCAGCTGCGCCGGGTCGCGAAGGTCTTCGCGATCGACCCGAACCTCGTCAACGTTCTCCAGGAGTGCAAGAAGGCCGTGTCGGTCTCCATCCCCGTCGCAATGGACGATGGGACGACGCGGGTCTTCGAAGGCCACCGGGTCACGCACAACGTCGCCCGCGGCCCGTCGAAGGGCGGGATCCGCTACCACCCGGACGTCACGCTCGACGAGGTGAAGGCGCTCGCGATGTGGATGACGTGGAAGTGCGCGCTGTCGGGCATCCCGTTCGGCGGCGCGAAGGGCGGTGTCGTGTGCAACCCGAAGACGATGTCGGAAGGCGAGCTCCAGCGCATGACGCGTCGCTTCACCTCCGAGATCATCAACGAGATCGGCCCGGAGAAGGACATTCCGGCCCCGGACGTCGGCACCGACGGCCGGGTGATGGCGTGGATCTTCGACACCTACTCGATGAACAAGGGCCACTCCGTGCTCGGCGTTGTCACCGGAAAGCCGCTGACGATCGGCGGCTCGCTCGGCCGTGAGGAGGCGACCGCGCGCGGCGCGCTGTACTGCGTGCGCGAGGCGGTGCGCAAGAAGGAGATCTCGCTACAGGGAGCGCGCGTCGCGGTGCAGGGATTCGGCAACGTCGGGTCGTTCCTCGCGAGGTTCCTCGCGGAAGACGGCGCAAACGTGATTGCGATCTCGGACTCGACCGCGGGATTGCACAACTCGAATGGGATCGACGTGCAGACCGCGATCGCGTACAAGCACGAAACGGGGACGCTTGCGGGTTTTCGCGGCGCCGAGCCGATCTCGAACGAGGAGCTGTTGCTCCTCGAGTGCGACGTTCTCGCTCCGTCCGCGCTCGAGCAGGTGATCACGAGCGAGAACGCCGCACAGGTGAGGGCGAAGATCATCGTCGAAGGTGCGAACGGCCCCGTCACGCCGGCGGCCGACGAGATCCTCGAGGACAAAGGGGTGCTCGTCCTGCCCGACGTCCTCGCGAACGCCGGCGGCGTCATCGTCTCCTACTTCGAGTGGGTGCAGGGCCTCCAGGAGTACTTCTGGAAGGAGGCCGAGGTGAACGCGAAGCTCAACGACATCATCACGCGCGCGTTCAACGAGACGTGGGCGACGATGGAGAGCCGCGTAACCTCGATGCGTCTCGCCGCGTACGGCCTCGCGGTTCAGCGCGTCGCCGAGGCGACGACGACCCGCGGGATCTACCCGTAGCGCGGGTCGTCCTCTACCACGCGCCGGGCTGCTCGCTCTGCGACAAGGCTCGAGGCGTCCTGGCAGCGGGCGGCGAGCCCTTCGACGAAGTCGACATTCGCGGCGACCCGGAGCTCGAGGCGAGATACCGGGAGTGGCTCCCAGTCGTTGAAATCGACGGCCAGCGGGCCTTCGTCTACTTCGTCGATGCAGATGCCCTCCAGCGACGGTTGAAACGCCGAACACGAGGCCAGACCCAAGCCGGAGGCTAAGCCAGGCGGTGCCGGCTTAGGCGGAGGCGAACTGATCCGCGCACCGATGCCCGGAGGCACCGGTACGCGGTTCGAACGAAGAGCCAGCCAGCCGGAGGCGCGCGGGCTCGGCCCGCGCGCGTTCCCCGCGAAGCGGCGTTACTCCATTTGCGCCGGTCACAAAGTGAACGGCGCAGCGCGCCGCGAGTTCTTGCTACAACGGTTTCCAGTGTCACAAACTCTCGAACAGCGGCCCACGATGCCAGGCGGCGAGCGGCTCACCGTCGGCGTCGCCGCGCGCCTCTCGCGCTACCTCCAGGTGTTGACGCAGGCGAAGAAAATGGGGAAGGAGCGGATCTCCTCGCAGGAGATCGCGGACTACACCAACATCAACGCGACCCAGATCCGGCGTGACCTCTCGGCCTTCGGAAAGTTCGGCAAGCGGGGCGTCGGCTACAACATCGATTCGCTTCTCGGCGAGATCCGGAAGATCCTCCGGACGCAGGGGCAGCACAACATCGCCCTGATCGGCGCGGGCCGCCTCGGCCAGGCGATCGCGAGCTCGCCGATCTTCGCCGAGCACGGAATCAACATCGCTGCGGTCTTCGACACCGATCCGGAGAAGATCGGACGCACCGTCGGCCACGTCCCCGTCAGCGAATACGGCAGCCTGAACGGCGCCGTCCACGAGAAGAACATCATCGTCGGTGTCGTCGCAGTTCCGGCCGACAGCGCGCAGCGGGTCGCGGACGACCTCGTCGCGTCGGGCGTCAAGATCATCTTCAACTACTCCGAGGCCCTGCTCGACGTGCCGCAGGACGTCGCCGTGCACACGTCCAATCCCGCGGTCGAGCTGCTCTACGCCCTCTACTTCTACTTGACCTAGCGTCCGCCGGGTGCGGATTCTCCTCTGGCACGGCTACCTGCTCGGCGGGACCGGGTCGAACGTGTACACGCGCGCGCTCGCGCGCGAGTGGAGCCGAGCCGGGCACGAAGTCGTCGTCCTATGTCAGGAGCGCCACCCCGAGCAGTTCGACCTGGGCGGCGGGCAGGTCGTCCGCCCCGACATCGGCGGCCTGCTTCCCGTCTTCGTCCTCGACCGCTACGAGGGGCTCGAGGCGAAGCGGCTACAGGACTTCACGCGTGCCGAACGGGAGCGATACGTCGAGCTGAACGCAGCTGCAGTGCGCGAGCATCTCCCCGCGGACGTCGTGTTCACGAATCACGTGCTGCTCGGCGGCCCGGTCGGCGCTGCGGCGGGCGCGCCGTTCATCGTGAAGGCGCACGGCTCGGAGCTCGAGTACTCGATGCGCGGGAACGCGGAGCTGTCGGCGTGGGGGAGAGAGACGCTGGCGTCGGCCGAGGCCGTCGTCGTCGGCTCCGAACACATCCGCACCGTGCTCGAAGAGGTGGTCGGGCACGTCGAGCGCGTGCACGAGATTCCACCAGGCGTCGACGTCGAGCTCTTCCATCCGGAGCCGCGCGCAGAGGCGCTCGAGCGTCTGCTCGTGGAGGCCGCCGCCGATCCCGCAAACGACGGCGACGAGCGGCTCCCGGACGAAGGCAATGCCGAGCGGTTCGCCGACTTCTTCGCCTCGGACGAGCCCACGGTCCTGTACTTCGGGAAGCTCCTCTACAACAAGGGCGTCCACCTGTTGCTCGAGACGCTCCGCGAGGTCGACGCGCGCGCCGTGATCGTGGGCTTCGGCGACTACCGCGAAGAGCTCGAGCGGACGGCGCCGCCTGGGACGCTGTTCACCGGCGCGCTCGAGCATCGCCACCTTGTCCACCTGCTGCCGCTCGTCGACGTCTGCGTCGTTCCATCAATCTTTCCGGAGGCGTTCGGGATGGTCGCCGCGGAGGCTGCGGCCGCCGGTGTGCCGCCGCTCGTCGCCCGGCATTCGGGTTTGGCCGAAGTCGCCGAAGGAATCGAAGGGGAATATCCGGAGGAGCTTCGAAACCTTGTCGCTTTCGAGAACGGCAACGTCGCCGAGCTCAGCGCGAAGCTGCGCGAGCTGCTCATGCTCGACCCGAGCGTGCGCGTCGACCTCGGTGCAGCGGCAAGACGAGCCGTCGTCGAACGGTGGAGCTGGTCGAGCGTCGGCCGGCGGCTCCTAAGACTTCATTTAGGCTAGTGACGTGGGCGACTCGCAGCGTTTGAGCCCGGACGAGCAGCTCCGATCGGCGCGCGAGGCGTTCGAAGACGGGCCGGACCTCACGATCGCGGTCGAGGAGGAGTTTGCGCTCCTGGATCCCGACACGCTGGAGCTCACGAACCGCTTCGAGGAGCTGAAGGCGGCCGCGGAGGGCTCGGAGCTCGACGAGCACCTCGTCGGCGAGTTGATCGCCTCCGAGATCGAGGTCAAGACGGGCCGTTGCGCGGACTTCTCCGAGGCGGCCGAGCTGATGGCGCGGCGGCGCGCCCAGCTCGCGGACCTCACCGACCGCTTCGACGTCGGGCTCGCCGCGACAGGGACGCATCCGTGGAGCCGCTGGCAGGACCAGCGGATCATCGACACGCCGCACTACCGCCGGAACAACGAGATCCTGCAGTACGTCGTCTGGCGCAACAACAGCTTCGGCATCCACGTGCACATCGGGATCCGCGGCGCCGATCGGGCGATCGCCGTCTGCAATGCGTTCCGAAACGTCCTGCCCGAGCTGCTCGCCCTTTCTGCGAGCTCGCCGTTCGTCGACGACGTGGTCACCGGCCTGCACTCGGTGAGGACGGAGATCTTCACGAAGCTGTTCCCGCGTTGCGGGATCCCCGACGCGTACGACGGCTGGGCCGGCTTCGAGCAGTACGTGCGGTTCCTGTACGACACGCGGTCGATCTACGAGCACACGCAGCTGTGGTGGAGCGTGCGGCCACATCTCGGGTTTCCGACAGTCGAGGTGCGAATCTGCGACGCGCAGCCCGACCTCGTCGAGGCGCAGTCGCTGGCGGCGCTGATGTACGCGCTCGGCGTTCGGTTTGCGCGCGCGGTCGACGAGGGCGAGCCGCTGCCGAGCCGGCCGAACCGGATGCTCGAGGAAAACCTCTGGCGTGCGATCCGCTACGGGCTCACAGACGGGCTGATCGACTTCGAGCGGGGCGAGGTCGTGCCGGCGCGGGCCCGGATCGAGGAGCTGATCGAATGGGTGGAGCCGGTGGCGCAGGAGATCGGCGCCGCGCCGTACCTCAACGTTCCCGACGCGAACGCAGCCGAGCGTCAGTACGGACGGCTCGAGGAGCTCGGGTCGCCGCGCGACGTCTTCGCCGAGCTGGTGCGCCGGCCGCGGGAGCTCGTCGGTGGCTAGCGACGAACAGCTGATTCACGAGCTCGAGGAGGAGCTCAAGAAGCTCAAGGTCGGCGACCTGCTCGTGCAGACCCTGTACACGCTGTCGTCGCTCGGCTACCGGAAGCTCTCGGACGAGGATCACGACCTCGACCAGGCGCGGCTGGCGATCGAGTCCCTGCGCGCACTGCTCCCAGTCCTCGAGGGATCCGTGGACGAGGGCGTCGTCCGCGACTTCAGGCAGGTCACGTCCAACCTCCAGCTGGCCTATGCCGACGCCGCCAAGGGAAAGCTCGCCGACACCTAGCCCGCATGTGATAGAAAGCTGCGCGCGCCGGGGAGACCTCGGCGCTGACCGTGTAAGGGGGTAGGAACACTGATCGTCGGGAGCTTCTTCAACGACCACGCCGTGCTGTTCGCGCTCGTCTGCTCGGCAGTCGCGATCGCGTACGGGTTCGGCCTGACCATCTGGCTGCTGCGGCAGCCCGAGGGGAACGAGCGCATGCGCGAGATCGCGCGCGCCATCCAGGAGGGTGCCAGCGCTTACCTGAAGCGGCAGTACATGACGATCGCCTTGGTCTCGATCGTCCCCTTCCTGGTGCTCGGCTTCTACCACAAGCTCGGCTGGGGAACCGCGATCGGCTTTCTCGTCGGTGCCACCCTCTCGGCGGCCGCGGGCTTCATCGGGATGAACGTCGCGGTGCGCTCGAACGTGCGGACGGCGGAGGCGGCTCGGCACGGCCTCAACCCGGCGCTCAACGTCGCCTTCCGAGCCGGATCGGTCACGGGGCTGCTCGTCGTCGGGCTCGGCCTGCTCGGCGTCGCGGGGTACTACTGGGTGCTCACGGGCTGGATCGGCAACTCGCAGGAGTCGGCGATCGACGACCTCGTCGGGCTCGCGTTCGGCGGCTCGCTGATCTCCGTGTTCGCGCGTCTCGGCGGCGGCATCTACACGAAGGCGGCCGACGTCGGCGCCGACCTCGTCGGGAAGATCGAGGCGGGGATCCCGGAGGACGACCCGCGCAACCCGGCCGTGATCGCCGACAATGTCGGCGACAACGTCGGCGACTGCGCCGGCATGGCCGCCGACCTGTTCGAGACCTACGCCGTCACGGCGGTCGCGGTGATGCTGCTCGGGCTCCAGTTCCCGTCGTCGAACCTCGCGCTCTATCCGCTCGCGCTCGGCGGGATCTCGATCATCGCCTCCGTGATCGGGACGCTCTTCGCCCGCGTCGGTCGCGGCGGCTCGATCATGAACGCCCTCTACCGCGCGGTCCTGGTCGCGACCGTCCTGTCTGCGATCGGGTTCATCCCCGTCACGATGGCGTTCGACAACGGCAAGTTCGATTTCACCGATCTCTACATCTCCGCGGTCGTCGGCCTGATCGTCACCTTTCTGCTCGTCGCGATCACCGAGTACTACACCGGCACGCGGTGGCGGCCCGTGAAGCTGATCTCCGCGGCATCGCAGACGGGCCACGCGACGAACATCATCTCCGGGCTCGCCGTCGGGATGCAGGCGACCGCGTTCCCGGTGGTCGTGCTCGCGGCCGGCATCCTCGTCGCGCACCACTTCGCCGGTCTGTACGGCATCGGCGTCGCCGTGATGGCGCAGCTCTCGATGACGGGGCTGATCGTCGCCCTCGACGCATACGGGCCTGTGACGGACAACGCCGGCGGGATCGCCGAGATGGCGGATCTCGACGAGTCCGTGCGCGCGATCACCGATCCGCTTGACGCGGTCGGCAACACGACGAAGGCGGTGACGAAGGGCTACGCGATCGGCTCGGCAGCGCTCGCTGCGCTCGTCCTCTTCGATTCCTACACGACGGGCCTGCACGACCAGGCGGATCCCGGCAGCGCCTTGTCGGCGATCACCTTCAACCTCAGCGACGCCTGGGTGATCGCCGGCCTGTTCATCGGCGGGCTGATGCCGTTCCTCTTCGCGTCGCTCGCGATGCAGGCTGTCGGGCGGGTCGGCGGCCAGGTCGTGACGGAGGTCCGGCGCCAGTTCCGCGAGAACCCAGGAATCATGGAAGGGACGGCACGGCCGGAGTACGGGCGCGCGATCGACATCGTGACGGGCTCGGCGATCAAGGAGATGCTCGCGCCGGCGCTGATTCCGATCCTCTTCCCGGTGATCGTCGGGATCATCAGCGCGCGCATGCTCGGCGGGCTTCTGATCGGCACGATCGTGACGGGGCTGTTCCTCGCGATCGCGATGACGTCGGGCGGCGGTGCATGGGACAACGCGAAGAAGCTGATCGAGGACGGCGCCTACGGCGGCAAGGGCTCGGAAGCACACGCCGCCTCGGTCACCGTCGACACC
>DATFTK010000110.1:0-9842 GCA_035262005.1 Gaiellaceae bacterium
CCGAGCTGGCTCGCCTTCGTCGGCTCATTCGCCGGCATCGTTTTGACCTTCCTCGCCGGCGCGGAGGTCGACGTGCCCCAGCTGCGTCGCGAGTGGCGAGCCTCGATCTCGATCGGGCTCGTCAGCTTCTTCGCGCCGTTCGTCGTCGTCGGGCTGCTCTGCTTCTACGCACTCGACTGGACACGGCGAGCGGCGGAGATCGGCGGCCTCGCACTCTCGACGACGAGCCTCGCGGTCGTCTACGCCGTTCTCGTCGAGACAGGCCTCAATCGTGAGGTTGTCGGCAAACGTCTCATGTCGGCCACGTTCGTCACCGACATCGCCACCGTCGTCGGGCTGACACTGCTGTTCCTCAAGCCGACGGTGTGGATCGTCCCGTTCGGGCTCGTGTCCGTCGGGCTGATCGTGCTGCTGCCGAAGGCCTCACCCTGGTTCTTCTCGCGGTACGGCGACCGGGTGATCGAACCGGAGATCAAGCTCGTGTTCGCCTGCCTCTTCCTGCTGATGTGGCTCGGCACCAAGGCGAACTCACAGGCGGCGCTGCCGGCGTTCGTTCTCGGGCTCGTGATGTCGTCGCACTACGTCGAGCACCGGCAGGAGCAGGGCAGGTTGCGCGTGGTCGCCTTCGCGTTCCTCACGCCGTTCTTCTTCCTCAAGGGAGGAATGAACGTCTCGACGAGCGCCCTCTGGGGCAGTCTCGGCACACTCGCGGTCCTCTTCGCGGGGAAGATGGTGCCGAAGCTGGCCGGCGTTTATCCCTTCGCCCGGCGCTACACGGCGCCGCACGCGGTGTTCACGACGCTGCTGATGTCGACGGGGCTGACCTTCGGGACGATCACGTCGCTCTACGGCCTCGACTCGGGAATCATCGACCAGACGCAGTTCTCGCTGCTGATCGCGGTCGTCGTCCTCTCCGCGATCGTGCCGACGGCGATCGCGCAGCGGTTCTATTCGCCGACGACGGAAGAGCAACGGGACGTCACCGCACCGGTGCCGCCCGCGTCGCTCGGCGCCTTCGGCGTGCGCGCGGACGACTAGTGTCATGATCCCGACGGTCCGACGCGAGGAGGCACGCTTGCTACGAGAAGGCGAATCCGCACCCGATTTCACGTTGACGTCGGATTCCGGCGAGACGGTCAGTCTCTCCGATTTCCGGGGAAGACCGGTCGTGCTCTACTTCTATCCCAAAGACGACACCCCCGGCTGCACGACGGAGGCGTGCGAGTTCCGCGACGCGTATGACGTCTTCCGGGACCGCGGCGCCGAGGTGCTCGGCGTCAGCCCCGACGACGTGACGTCACACGAGAAGTTCAAGACGAAGTACGAACTGCCGTTCACGCTGCTGGCCGATCCCGACCACAAGGTCGCGGAAGACTATGGCGTGTGGGGCGAGAAGACGTACGCCGGCAAGAGCTACATGGGCATCAACCGCTCGACGTTCATCATCGACGCCGACGGCAAGATCGCGAGTGCGATGCTCGGCATCAAGCCCGCGGGTCACGCTTCCACGGTGCTCGACGCGTTGCCCTGAGCTCCCTCGTCCGGGTGACGGCACGACCGGCCCGTGCGCGTGAGGCGCGTGCTCTATCCGGACGCCGAGGTCCAGGTCGGCGGCAACGGCGACGACGAAGCCCCGGCAGCGTAGGGGCGCACTGCGCCGACGTACGACAGCGCATATCGCGTCTCGAACAGGCTCGAGATCTTGACCACGTCGCCGGTGTGCGGCGCCTGGATGAAGGAGCCGTTGCCGATGTACATCCCCTCGTGCTGCGGGACGCCGAGCGCGTTCGCCCGGAAGAAGACGAGGTCGCCGGGCTGGAGCTGGTCGCGCGACACACGCCGGCCCTCGTAGTACTGGAACCCCGTGTAGTGGCCGAGCTTGATTCCCAGCTGCCGGTACACGTACATGGTCAGACCCGAGCAGTCGAACCCTTGCGGAGTTGCACCACCCCACACGTACGGCACGCCGAGGAACTGGAACGCGAGCTCGACCGCCTGCCCGCCGAGCGTGTTCGTCGGGATGTCCGGCAGCGAGATGGCCTCGCGCGTGAGGAAGGTCGGCACACCCTCGAGCGACGCTTGCGCGGCGGGAAGCTGCGGGAGCCCGAGCACCACTGCTGCCTGCCCGGTCTGGTCGGTTGGATGCGCGGCGCGTGCCATCCCGACGAGCAGCTGCGTTCCCGGTGCGAGGCCGAGCGAAGGATCCGAGACGTACGCCCTGAGCGCGACGAGGCCCGAACCGGTGCGTCCGGGCGAGACCGCTTCCTGCAGCGCGACGATGTAGCTGCCGCCGCCGAGCGAGATGAGGGCGTTCGGCCCGACCACGTAGCCGGTGCCGTCGACGGCGAGCCCCTGCACCCGCGCGCCCGCGAGCCCGCGCGCGGGGACGATGAGACGCTTGACGGTGACGCGACCGTTGAACATCGACACGTTCCGCAGCTCCACGCTTGCAGCCGTCGCGCGCGACCAGCCGATCCGAAGCACCGACCCGTCCGCCGGATATGCGTAAGCGCCCTCGCCGGCCTTACCGATCAGGGCGCCGTCGGAACCTCGGACCTCGGCGAGGCCGAGCGAGCTTGCCGCGTGGGCAGGCGCCGCGAGGACGAGAAAGAGTGCCGCAACCCCCGCCGCTCGACGCACCATCGAGCGGCGGAGTTTACTGGGCCGTCCACCCTTCGTGGGTGATGACGGTTCTCACCCGGTCGAGGCACTCTGCCGCACGTGACGCGGCAGCAGGTCTTCCGCATCGGCGGGATCGTGTCCGGCGCCGTTCTGATCGCCTTCGGAATCGTGACGATCGTGCTCGCGATCTACGGTCACCACACTGTCACAACCGAGCTCGAGCGGCAGAAGATCACCGGGACTCCGGACATGTCGCCCTCCGCGATCCAGGAGGAGGTGAACAAGGCCGGGCTGAAGAACGTCGACCTGCCGTCGTGCACGGTCGCGGGAAAGTCGATCGACACCGGCACGCGGGCGCGGTGCTTCGCGCAGTACATGAACGTCCATGCGCTCCTTGCAACGGGCGGATACGTCTACGCCGAGATGGGTCAGTACGAGGCGAAGCCCGGAACGCCGCAGGCGCAGCTCTCTCCCGGCGGTGGGACGAGCAACCCGCAGTACGCGGTGACCGACCCGAAGACGAACGAGCCGGTCTCCAACGGCGCCCGAAACGTCTGGATCAGCGAGACGGGCCTCTCGACCGCACTCAACGTGAGCTACATGGCGTCGGCGCTTTCGCTCTTCAGCCTCGTCGTCGGGATTGCCCTGCTCCTCGCCGGTGTCGGCTTCATCATCCTCGCGTTGTCGGCCTTCCCTCGCGGCTCTGCCTGACAGTTGGACTGCAGGATTCGCGCCGCGCCCACTGAAGAACCGCGGCGTGCTGTCGCGAGCCTTGACAGTGCTGGCCGCGCTGCTGTCCATCGCGTCCGGCGCGTACATGGTGGCGTACCAGGAAAAGGCGAGCTCCGTGCCCGCAGCGTTTGACGTGGTGCTCAACGGAGTCGGCGGATACTTCGTCGCTCAGGGGCTGTTCATGATCGCCACCGTCGTCGAAGGCCGTCGAAGGCAGCGAACCGGTGCGTCCGAGGAGCATTCAGGACAACCGCCTCGGTAGCGCCCGTGGCTGTCGGTCTGACCGAGGCGGAAGCGGGCAAGCGCCTGGTCGCGCGCGGGAAGCTCCCCAGCGAGCGCTCGAGTCGCTCGTACGCGAGCATCATCCGCGCCAACGCGCTCACCATCCCCAACGGGATCTTGCTGCTCTTCGGAGCGCTCACGCTCGGATTCGGCTCCTGGAAGGATGCGCTCTTCCTGGGGATCCTGGTCACGAACATTGCGATCGGGTCCTTCCAGGAGATCCGCAGCAAGCGCGCGCTCGACCGGCTGGCGGCGCTGGTCGCACCCGAGGCGGTGGTCGTGCGCGACGGGCGCGACCGCCCGGTTCCCGTCGACGGAGTCGTTCCCGGAGATCTGGTGCGCTTGTCTGCGGGCGACCAGGTCGTCGCCGACGGGACGGTGGTCCAGGCCGACGCGCTCGCGCTTGACGAAGCCACCCTGACGGGCGAGTCCGAGCCGGTCGTTCGCGCCGGCGGCGAGCCCGTCTGGTCCGGCTCGTTCGCGGTCGAGGGGGCGGGACTCTTCGAGGCCACCGCTGTCGGACCGGAGAGCCGCGCGGCTCGCCTGACAGCAACCGCGCGGGCGTTTCGGCATCCCCGTTCCCCCCTCGAGCGCGCCAACGACAGGCTCCTGCTCTGGCTATTGGCGCTCTCCATTCCGATCGCCGTGGCGCTCGTCGTCACCGCCGTCACGCGTGTGGACGACGCCGGCGAGCGCGTGCAGCTGCTGACGGCCGGGATCGTGAACCTCGTCCCGGAGGGCCTCATCCTCCTGATCAGCCTCACCGCTGCGGTCTCGGCGTTCAAGGTGGCTCAACGCGGGGTGCTCGCACAGCAGCTGAACGCAATCGAGTCGCTCGCGTCGGTGGACGTCTTCTGCACGGACAAGACCGGCACGCTGACCGAGCCTGCGCTTCGAGTTGCCGGGCTCGTGGCTGCGGCCGGCGTCGACGAGCGGACGCTTGCGCAGGCGATCGCCAGCTACGCCACCGGCGCCTCGTCGCGGAATCTGACGCTCCAGGCGATCGCGGATGCCAGGCTCGCGGAAGTCGAGAGCCGCTCCGTCGCTGGCGAGGTCCCGTTCTCTTCGAGCCGCCGCTGGAGCGCGCTCGACCTCGGCGACAGCCGCCTGGTGCTGGGCGCGCCGGAGCGATTCGCGCATGTCGACGCGGCGCTCGTCGAACGGGCGCGCGACGAGGCGAGCGCCGGCAGGCGGGTCCTGGCACTCGGGCGCTTTGGGACGCCGCTGCCTGCCGCCGACTCCGACCCGTCCTTCCCCGAGGATGTGCAGGCGCTCGGCCTTATCGTCCTCGCGGAGCAGCTGCGGCCGAACGCGGCGGACACGGTGGCCTTCTTCGCCGCACAAGGCGTCGAATTGAAGGTCCTGTCCGGTGATTCCCCTGCGACTGTCGGCGCGATCGCCCGTGACGCCGGAGTGCCGGGGTCGGTGGCGGCACTCGACGGCGAGGCGCTGCCGTCCGAGCCGGCCGAGCTGCGCGAGGCGGTTCTGTCAGCGCCGGCGGTCGGGCGCATCGCACCGGAGGGCAAGCGCGCCGTCGTCGACGCCCTCCGAGACGGTGGGAGCTACGTCGGAATGATCGGCGACGGCGTCAACGACGTGCCCGCGCTGAAGGAGGCGCGCCTTGCGATCGCACAAGGCTCGGGGACGCAGATGGCTCGCTCGGTGGCTGACCTGGTGCTCGTCCGCAACGACTTCGGGGTCGTTCCCGGAATGGTCGCCGAGGGACGCCAGATCCTGCGCAACATTCAGCGGGTGGCGCAGCTCTTCGTGACCAAGTCCGTCTTCGCCGCGGTGACGGCGCTCGCAGTCGCGATCCCGACTGCCACCTTCCCTTTGCTGCCGCGGCAGTTCACGATCGCCTCCACGGTGACGATCGGCATCCCCGCTTTCGTGCTGGCGCTCGCACCGAGCTCTGGACCCTGGCGTGTGGAGGGCTTCCTGCGCTCGGTGGCTCGCTTCGCCCTTCCGGCGGGGATCGCGATCGGGATCGGCATCGCCGTGGGGTACTTCCTCGCACGCTATTTCTTCGACCTCGACCTCGGCCTCTCGCGGACGGTCGCGACAGGGATCGTGGTCGTCTGCGGGCTCGCAGTCGTGCTACGCCTCGAGGGCCGAAGCGGGCGCAGAAGCCTCGCGGTCGGCGGATTGTGCCTCGCGATGGCACTGCTGTTCGGGCTCGCCCTCGCCGTTCCGTTTCTGCGCGACTTCTACGAGCTCTCCAAGCCGACAGGCGACGGCGTTGTTGCCTGGGCGGTTGGGTCGCTCCTGGGAATCGGGGGGATGCTCGGTGGCCTGCGTCTGCTCCATGTCTGAGCCATGAGCGAGGCCTCCCGAACACCAGCTCCCGAGCCGTCAGGCGTGCTGCGCCGGCCGGTTGCGGTCACAAAGAAGCTCGTCGGAGTGATCGCGAGCGCTGTCGACGGGTTCTTCGCAGATCAGTGCCCGCAGTATGCGGCCGGGATCGCGTACCGGGTGCTGTTCTCCTGCGCGCCGCTCGCGATCGTGCTCGTCTCGATCTTCGGCCTCGTGCTCCAGAACGACGGCATCCGCGAGGACGTCGTCAACGCGATCGTCGATGCGCTGCCGGTGTCGGTGGCGGGCAGAAAGGATGTCGAGAACGCGATCACCGCGATCGCGACACCGGCAAGCGCCGCCGGGCTCGTCGGTCTGCTCGTGTTCGTCTGGGCGGCGACCGGAATGATGGCCGCCATCCGGCAGGGCCTCGAGCACGCGATGGACGTGACCGAGTCACGACCTGCGGCGCGTGGGAAGCTCGTCGATCTGGCGCTGATCGCGGGGGCTGCGCTGCTCGTGCTCGTCACGGCGGGAATCACCCTGCTGGGCACGTTCGTCCAGCGCTCTGCGGGGAGCCTCGGGGGGCACATCGGTGTGAGCTCGACGACGCTGGCGGGCGGCCTCGTGCGCGCAGCGTCGTTCGTTCTCGCGATCGTCGTCGTCTTGCTGCTCTACCGGTTCGTGCCGGCGAGGGGCCTCCGCATTCGCGACGGGCTCGTGGGCGCGATCGTCACCGCGCTCCTGTTCCAAGTGATCTCACTTGCCTCCGGCCTGATCTACGACAAGACGACGAGGCTGAGCACGATCTACGGCTCGCTGACGGCTGCGCTCGTGTTTCTCTACTCGATGTATCTCTATTCGTCGGTGCTCCTGTTCGGTGCCGAGGTGGCCGCGGCCTGGTCGCGGCCGCCGGCCCAGGACAGCGAGCCGGTTCTCACCCAACTGCGGCGCGCCGTGGCGGGGATTTTCGTCAAGCAGAAGCCCGTCGACGACGGAGCGTCGCGATCGACCGACACGGACGAGCGGACTTGAACCTCTGGGAGCTCGAGTTGCTGAACAGCTCTACTCGTCGGCCCACCAGTCGCGCTTGCCATCGACGTCGTCGCGCGGAGCCTCGCCGAGATTGGGCGCGCCGATGACGAGGATCTCGAGACCCTCGGGCCCGGCCTCGTAGCCTCGCCACGCGCCGGGCGGTACGCGCACCGCGTCCCATTCCTCGAGCTCGACGATCTCGTCGTCGACCTTCATCCGCCCGCTCCCGCGGAGCACCAGGTACACCTCCTCTTGCTTCTTGTGCGTGTGGCCGTACGGAAAGCGGTAGCCGGGCGGGACGCGCTGGTAGCTCAGGCCGGAATTCTCGAGCTCGAGCGGCTTGGTCGCGGCGCGGAACTCCAGGTCCGGCGCGCCGTCGAACTTCGAGCCGATGTCCTCCAGATCCTTGATGTTCCGGAGCGTGAACGGCACGGTGCAATCCTATGGCGCCACGCAGGAGGTGCCGGCGCGCGCTCGCGCCGAGCACGACGCAAGTTCCCTGGCGCGGGAACGTCTTGTCATCGGGTTCCGGGCGTTCCAAGACGGTTGGTGGCCGCAGCCAACCGCTGAGGGAGTACGGCCGCTCGGGACCCTTGGACGCCGGGACGCAGCCCGCTTACGGCCACGCCGTGCCGGAGGCCACCATCTCGAAGATGTCCGGTCGCTCGAATCCGGCGACGAGAATGTAGTCGGCCGATTTCATCGTGACGTAGGACCGTTCGGCGAGTCGGCGGACGGAGCGGCCGACATGGTCGGATGGCCACCGGCCCTCTCGAAGGTAGAGCGCGTGTGCGGCGTTGGCGACGAGCTGTGCGTCGAGCGAGTTACGTGGCCACGCCCGCGCGGTCGTCATCAACGTGTCGAGTACCTGCTTGTGGCAGCGGTTACACCTGAGCTGGGTGAGAGCGACAACTACATTGAACGGGGTCCTCGCGAAGGTGGCGACCCACGCCTCCCAGTGGGCTCGCGTTTTGGTCTGAAAGCGAGCGGCGAGGTCGCCTGGCTGGTGCCGGTACCACGGCAAGTGCTCAGACCAGAGACAGCAACCGTCTACGAAGGCGGCCCGAAGCAGCAACAGCCTTTAGTTCGCCGAATCACGGTCTGGTGAGCAGATACGCTGCTCGCGTGATTCCGTGGATCATCCTTGCCGTGATCGTCGTACCGCTACTCGTCGTTGCCTTCGTGGCCACACGCCGCAGGACGGCCTCCGGCGAGCGCCCGGCGAGCGAACCAGAGCTGACGGAACAAGAATTCGAGGCGGCGGAGGCCTCCCAGGCTAAGTGGCAGGAGGAGGAAAAGGAGCAATACCGCCAGGAACGCTTGCCCTAGACGGGTCCCACCGGGCAGCAGCTCTCGCAGGTCTGTAGCACGTACTGGAACCACTGAGTCAGCGGAGGACGCCGGAACTGTGGCTTCCGTACGATTCCTGGCATCGAGGAACCGCCGGAGCTACAGCACAATGGGCACTGGAAGATGGCGGTCTGGGCCCTCCGCCTGGGGTACCTCGGGCTGGCCGTCGCCACCGCAGGCCTCATTGCGCTGGCATTCGGATCTTCGTCCTGGCTCCTGGCCGGCGGGGTGATCACCTGGCTCGCCACCGTGCCTGTGACGTTGACCGGCTTCCTCTGGGCCCGACGCGAGCTACCCGAGCCCCGACCCAGGCTCTGGTCGATGCGGCTCATGCTTATCCACGATTCCGTCCACCCCCTGCAGTTCTAGCCCGAGTTGAAGTTGGGCGAGGCGGTCTAGCGGACGGTTCGCACCTGCAGGAACACCCAGATGCCGACTGCAGCGGCAGCCCCGAAGATCACCCCCAGAACCCAATGGCCGCTGAGCAGGAGCAACAGGGCGAGTAGGACGAGAACCGCAACGACCAGTCCTGCGCGCCGCAGCATCCGCTGGCGCGCCTGCGGTCTGCCGCCAACACTCATCTAGAGGCTCCGCCGTCTGAGGCTCATGCGCGTCATCTCAACACGACAAGGTTACGAGGTCCGGCACGGTCAGCGCTCGTTCCCCTGCGCGATCTGCGGCGCAAGGCGAAACACCGCGTGCCGCTTCAGCTCCGCGGCGATAGCGTCGTCGGGTGAGTCGGGGCTGGCGTCGAAGTACGGGCGCGTGACTTTGATTTCGTCGATGTAGGCTCGAAGAACCGGAATAGCAGTCTGCGCGTCTGCCTCGACGACCCTGAACTTCTCGGAGCGCCCACCGCGACTGAGCGTGACCTCGCCAGCGGCCCGTGCGTTTCGCACCCAGCTCGCGGGCCCGTACCCGGCAACAAGCCATGAATCACCGGCAACGTCGATCACGTCGACGGGCGTCGAATAGATGCTTCCCGTCTTTCGCCCCGGCACCGTCAGGATGTGACGGTAAGCCGCGCCGAGACCGAGCCGCGTCATCGAGCGGAACACGAAGTTGATCAGCCGAGCGCCGACATTGAACCGATACGTCTTCGCCATCGCGCTCCAGGACTCTACGTCGCCCCAGGCCGGGCTATGCGGATGAGAGGACTTGAACCTCCACGGGGTTTCCCCCACACGGACCTGAACCGTGCGCGTCTACCAATTCCGCCACATCCGCCCGGGGCCCAGTGTAGCCAGCCCTTTCGCAGGGCAAAATCCCGCGCCTTCCGGCCCGCCTGCCGGTCGTGGGTCTTCAACTGGAGCGTTTCGACTTTCGACTGGGCGTGGAATAACCAGGGGAATGAAGCCCAGGTTGCGTGTGGTCGTCGCCGCGCTCTGCGCGGTACTGCTGGTCGGCCCGGCCCTCGCCCGCGCCGATTATGCCGCGGCTCCTGACGCAGCGGTTCATTACTACCTCTCCCTTGGGGATTCGCTGGCCGCGGGCGAGCAGCCGACGCTGCCTATCGGTCAGAACTTCGG
>DATFTK010000111.1:0-3756 GCA_035262005.1 Gaiellaceae bacterium
GTCGTACGCCGGCGACAACGAGCTGAGTCCGGCGGCGCGGCGAAGCAGCCAGAGCTCCTCGAAGTAACCGATGTGGGCGAGATCCCAGACGAGCGGAGATTGCAGCGGCGACACCTGGCGAACGAGCAGCTCGTCGTCGAGCGGCTCGAGCAGGGTCCGCGTTCGCCGTCGCGCGTGAGCGAGAACCTCGGCGAGGTCAATAGGTGATTCCGAGCTCGGCAAGGCGGTTGAAGATGAGCGACGCGACCATCGACCCCTCCCCGACGGCCGCCGCGACCCGTTTGGTCGACCCATGCCGGACATCGCCGGCGGCGAAGACGCCGACACGGCTGGTCTCTAGCGGGAGCGGGTCGCGCTCGAGCGGCCAGCACTCCTTGAACTCCTCGTTCGCCAGCAGCTCCTGCCCGGTGAGGATGTAGCCGCGCGTGTCGGTGATGACGTGCTCGCGCGGACACCATTCCGAATGCGGCTTGCCGCCGATGCACACGAAGAGCCCGTCGGTCGGCCGCGTCTCGGCATGTCCCGCGGAGTCGGTGAACGTGACGTCCTTGAGCTCGCCGCCGCCGTTTGTGTTCAGTCCCGTCAGCTGCGTCTCCAGGTGGACGTCGATCAGCGGATGCTGCTCGATCCGTTCGATCAGGTAGTGAGACATGCTCTTAGCGAGCGATTCGCCGCGCACGAGCATCGTCACGCGCGCCGTCTGGTTCGCGAAGTTGAGGACTGCTTGTCCGGCCGAGTTGCCGGCGCCGATCAGGACGACACTCTGCCCCGCGCACTGCGCGGCCTCGCTGCGGCCGGCGCCGTAGTACACGCCGTTGCCCACGAGATCGTCGAGGCCGTCGAGCTCGAGCCGCGTCCAGTCCATGCCGGTCGCCGCGAGCACGACCGACGCCGTTACTTCCGAGTCGTCGTCGAGCACCAGCTCCATGGGCTCGTCGCGGTCTCTGAGCCGGCTTCCATTGACGCCGCGCAGCAGGCTCAGCTCGGCGCCGAACCGCTCTGCCTGGCGGCCGGCGAGCCGCGCGAGCTCGGCGCCGCCGATGCCGTCGGGAAACCCGAAGAAGTTCTCGATCATTGTCGCGTACGACGCCTGCCCACCCGGCAGATCGCGGTCGCAGACGAGCGTCGAGAGACCGTCCGAAGCCGCGTAGACGGCCGCGGCGAGACCGGCCGGGCCGGCGCCGATGACGACGAAGTCGTAATGCTTCCGCTTCGTCGGCTGCACGCCGCCCCAGGACGCGAGCACCGCGTCGACAGTCGCACCGACCAGCGCCTCTCCGTCGTCGACAACCACCGGCAGTGCGGGATCCACGAGCCCGAGGCGCTGGAACAGCGCGTCGGCCTCCCCCGACCCGACCTCGTGCCATTCATATGGCTGCGCAGCGCGGGTCAGGAAGTCCCGGAGGCGGTAGTGCTCCGGATCCATCCGGTGGCCGACGACCTGCAGGGTTGGCCGTACACCCATGCGCCGATGGTAAACCGAGGTGGACGGTCTACGTCTTCGGCAGCCCGGCGGCCTGTCGCAGCTCCGAAGCCACCAGCTCGGCAGCGTCCAGCGTGACGGCGATCGCGTCGTAGCCGGCGCCCGGCTTCAACTCGACGACGAGCGTGCGCGCCGGATCGCGGACGTCCATGAACCACTTCTTGCCGACCCACCAGAAGATTCCGCCGCGGTGGGAACCGACACCGGTGCTGTAGCCGACGCGCCAGGTGAACCACGGCGGCACGGCGTCGATTCCGACGGCGACGGACGCGATCGCCTCGTAGCGGATCGTGACGTCCCCGACGATGACCAGGAGCCGCCGCAGTCCCCGGTTGCGGATCACGAAGCGATCGTCGAGCAGCTCGATGCGGTCCACGGTCGCACGATAGTCTCGCCGCGTGGCACGCGGGCAACGAGTCGAGCCACGCTCTGGCGCGGCGCTTTCCGACGTTGAAGTCGAGTAGCGAGCAGGCGCGCCGGTTCTTCGTCGCGCGCCACCTGCTGACGCCGCCACGTTCGCTCGTCGGAGGGCGGGCGGCCGTGCTCGGCTTTTTGACCAGGTTCGGGTCGATCCAGTACGACCCGATCGCGGTTGCGGGGCGGAGCCACGACCTCGTTCTGCACGCACGCATCTCGGACTACGACCCGGCTTGGTGCGACGAGTTGTACGAGCGTCGCGAGATCTTCGAGGCGTACAACAAAGGCCTCTCGCTCGTTCCGACGAGCGAGTTTCCGTGGTTTCGTGGGCGCGCCGGCAGGCGCTGCGACCTGCTGCTCGAGGAGAACGCCCACGTCGCCACGCGCGTGCTCGAGCGAATTCGGGCGGAAGGGCCGCTGTCGTCGTCCGACTTCGAACGCGAGAGCGGCCCGACGAAGGACTGGTTCGGCATGCCCATGAACGCCGTGCGCACAGTGCTCGAGGCGTACGCCGTCACCGGCGTGCTCGGTCTCGCGCACCGTGACGGTGGCCGCCGCTCGTACGATCTGATCGAGCGGCTGCTGCCTGCCGAGGTCCTCGAGCGCGAGATCCCGGTGCCCGAGCAGATCCGGCACAAGATGCTGTCGCGCTACCGCGCGCACGGCTTGCTCGCCGCGGGCGGCTCGGGCGACATCTTCGGCGGTCTCGGCACCGCGAAGCCTGACCACCAGCGCTATCCGGGGCTGCCGGGACGGAACGTCCTCCGTGAGGAGCTCGTCGAGCGCGGCGACATCGTTCCGGTCGACGTGGAAGGCTTGCGCGGCAAGCGCTTCGTGATCCGCGAGGAGGTTCAGTTGCTCGAGGACCCGCCGGAGGCACCGCCGTCGGTCGCGTTCCTCTCGCCGTTCGACCCGATCGTGTGGGATCGTCGCCTGCTCGGGGATCTGTTCGGCTTCGACTACGTGTGGGAGCTCTTCGTTCCTCCGGCGAAGCGCCGGTGGGGCTGGTACGTGCTGCCGATCGTCTTCCGCGACCGGCTCGTCGGGAGGTTCGAGCCGCGGATCGACCGCGAGAACGCGCAGGTGCAGGTTCTGGACCTCTGGTGGGAGCCGGGCTTTGCGCCGGGCCGCGCGAAGGGCCTCGCCGACGCGATGCGCGAGGCACTGCGTGCGTACCTCCGGTTCGCCGGTGCGACGAAGGTTGAATGGGCGGCGCAGTTGAAGTCGGAGAAGCGCATCTTCGGAGCTCGGCCGTGAACCGCTGGGAGTGGCGGACGTTCGGTGCCGCGGACGGCGTGTTCGGCGGCCGCCCGCCCGAGCGCGTACAGGAGAGCGACGAGCTGTACGTCCTGTCGGTCGCGCGCGGGGACACGGTCAAGGTGCGCGACGGCTTGATGGACGTCAAGCGGCTCGAGCAGGTGAACGACGACGGACTCGAGCAGTGGGCGCCGGTCCTGAAGGCCGAGTTCCCGCTTTCGGCGGAGCAGGTGCGATCGATCCTCGAGGGCCTGCGCGTGCCGGTTCCGCAGCTCGACCGGGCTGCCTACAACCTCGACGATTTCGTCCGCGGAAGATCCGACCTGCTCGCGGTGCCGGTCCACAAGCACCGTTCTCGCTACACCGTCGGCGACTGCATGGCGGAGCTGACCGAGGTGACGACCGAACACGGCTCGACGCGCACGGTCGCGGTCGAGTTCGAGGACGCAGACCGGGTCATCGCCGTCGTGCGCCGGCTTGGCCTCGCCGACCGGGCGAACACGAGCTACCCGCGCGGGCTCAAGGCGCTGGTCGGCTTCGGCGCCGGACGTTATGCGGTGATCGACGTCGGGACGAACTCCGTCAAGTTCCACATCGGC
>DATFTK010000112.1:0-22610 GCA_035262005.1 Gaiellaceae bacterium
TTCTATTCGGTCTTGCGCACCGCGCGGCGGTTGGCGTAACTACACAGAACCGCCGGGCAGTCAGGAGGGTGGCGGCCCACCTTCCGACGACCCGGCGGCTCTAGAACGGGGCCGCCAGTCTCCCCGCTGAAGTCCCGTCACTGAGACGGTACGACCGCAGTGACGCTGCGCCTATGGCCCAATCGGCTAGGCCGTGGTCCAGGACTGCCGGTGCTCGCCAGTAAGGCCGCCGGCAGCACCACCGCGAACAACGCTGCCGGCGGCTCGTCGCAGCGTCGGTCCCGCTGCGGCGCCCCGCCACTGGCGAACGGCTCGGTTCGCCCAGCCTTTCGGCCGAGGACCACGGTTTTGTTGCTACCTCTCTGTGTCGGCGGTGGCGCTGCGGTCTCTGCGCCTCCGACGCGCGGAGCATTGTCGTCTCCCGGCCGGCCCTTAACCTGTCGCTATGGCCGACGACCCATCGCAGCCGTCCGGGGATCCCGGTTGTCGGTCTCCGAGATTCGTCTGGCAGCGACGACTGAAAGGAAGGCAGCATGGCGCGACAACGACCGCGACGACCGCCAAAGCCGGTCGTCCTGCCGACCCCGTTGCGCTACCTGGAATCGCCCAACCAGTCGCGCAGGCTGTTTGGGTTCCCGTACCTGCTGGTCGCGCACCGGCCGGTAGGCCGCTACGGGCCGTCGATTAGCTGGCTGCGCAACCCGCGCTCGCAGGCCAGCGTCCACGTGATCACCGAGGGGCGAGGGACCGGCGTCGACGTCGCGACGCAGCTCGTCGCGTGGCATATGAAGGCGTGGTCGTGCGAGAGCTTCAACTCCTATAGCTACAACGTCGAGGTCGACGACGACGCGTGGGACGGCGACGACCTCGGCGCTGCGTTCACAGCGGCGCGGATCTTCGCGTTCCTCGGCTGGAAGACCGGGATTCCGATGGAATGGACAAGGAGACCGCTTGATGTCCCCGGCATCTGCCGTCATCTCGACCTTGGTCGCGCAGGGGGCGAGCACAGCGACCCGACCACAGACGTCGTGCTTTGGCGGTGGTTCATCCGGCAGTGCCAACGCGAGCGGGATCGCGGCGACTTCCGCAAGAGTTGGGGGCGGGGACGGCTCTCGAAGATCCAGAGGCACTGAGAGAGGCACGCGATTCAGGTGCGTCGAACGCCTGGCGTCAAGCGAGACCAGCGATATCCTCGAGATGCCGTCCGGCCCCACGGAAGGAGAACGGATGACCTGCACGTTCCTCCTCGAGACCGCGGACGGCGCACCCGCCGACCCGCCGTCGTTGACGACCATCGTTGCGTTGTGGCGGGCGGGCGACACGATCCCGCTCGGCCGCAGGACACTACGCGTGGTCGACGTTCGCCAACCCGACCCCGACGCTGAGCTCCTCGACGCAACGGATCCGAAACGCTACGAACGGGCGGCGCTGCGTTGGCTGCAGAGGTTCATTGACGAGCGGCTACCACCGCTTGCGGAGGTCGCGCTCGCAGCGTCTGCGCTCGCCGAGCTGCGTCACAGTCAGAGAGCTGCCGGGGTCGACGCGCTGAAGCGGCTTGTGCAGTGTTAGTCGCTCGAGCCCGGGTTGGTCCAGGATTAGCGCGTCGTACAAAACTCGATTTCAACGACGTAGATGCGCTGGCTCTCCTCACTAACTCGTCGCTACCACCGTCTTACGCGGACCCGCAAGGGCGTGGTCATTGCCGTTGTGGTTGTCACCTCCCTGACAGCGATCACGTTGATCCCGTGGCAGAGGTTCGATCAGTTCCACGAGGTGTCGGTCACACCCGCAGTCGCGGCGACGAAGGGTGAGCACAGGCTAAACGCGGTCCACGGCGCCTACGCGTGGAGGATCAGCAACTGTCGTGAGCGAGATGGCGTCGACTGGCCAGGCCACTGGCGCTGCGATGTACGAACCGTTGACCCACCATGCAACGGCTACGTGCTGCTTGACGTGTACGAGGAGGATCACGGCCAAGCCGACATCTGGCACGTTCAGAATCGGGTTCGCCGATGCGCGCGATACGGGATGTTCGGTCCCGACTTCGGCGGCCCCGACAGCGACTGGGAAGGTCATTGATTCAGCGCCGACTTGGAGACGGCCAGCAAACATGCTCTTCGACCTAGGCGGAGACATTGGAGAGACAGTCGGCGTCGCGCTGGCGGCTGTAGGCGTCCTGGTGGGCAAGGTGTACGGCCCGAAAGCTGCCGCAAAGTACGACCGGGTGCTCAAGCGAGGCGTGTGGACAGTCGGCTTGTGGGTGTGCGCGATGCTGCTCGTTCTCTTGATCTGGTGGGGCATTGCCAGCGCTGGATAGTCAGCAGACGCGCGTGGAAAGGCCCAGCCCGTTTCGCATCCTCCTCACGTAAGAAGGGATCGATCGACTCCGAGTCGCCGAGCTCAACTAGCGCGAACACGCGCACGTATGCGGAGCCTATTGGGGGCCGCGACTTCTGTCCGTTTTCGGCTGTTGCCCCGGCGGCATGACAGGTCATGCGGCGCCGTGCCGCCTCGGTGTTGTATTTCGAGCCACGAGCTAAGAGGATTGTTGGCAATCGATTGGTGGGCGCTGCATCTCGGTAGGGGACCCGGCGACGGGCGCCATGAGAGAGGGAGGAATCGATGCGACTGCGATTGCGGTTTGCCGCTTTCCTGACGCTGGCTTTGGGTTTGGTGGCAGCGGGGGCTCTTAGCAGACCCGCTGCTGGGGTGACCTGTTCGCTGCCGTCTGGAAACGCTGCGCAGCAGTGGGACCAAATCGCCCAGGACGCCGTGCTGGGGAAGGTGCCAAACCAGCTCGAGGAATTCATCTACATGGGGTACGTCAACGGTGCCGTCTACGACGCCGTGACGTCGATCACGGGTGGCTACGAGCCGCTGATCGGACGCGTTGCGGCTAGCCCGCAGGCATCCGCGGATGCGGCGATCGCGACCGCCGCGCACGACACGCTCACGTACTACCTCGGCCAGTCGGATCTTCTGGACTGCTACCTGAGCATTTCTGCCACACAGCCTCAGGGTGCAGCGGTCGGGCATTCCGCTGCCGAGAACATGATCGCGGCGCGGACGAACGATGGACGGATGACGCCGTTCGGCACGTCGTCCGGAACGGTTCCGAGTGCCGCTGCGGGCGTGTGGCAGCCGACGCCGCCGGCGTTCGCTGCGCCACAGACTCCCTGGGTAGCCGATGTCAGACCGTTCGTCGATACCCAGCAACGGCAGTTCCTGCCGCCACCCCCTCCACCGCTCAATAGTCGACTGTGGGCAGACAACTACAACGAGGTCAAGACCTGGGGGCGGGCTACAGGCAGCCCGCGCACACAGGAACAAACTGACATCGCGAGGTTCTGGTCGACAAACACCGTCCGGCAATACAACACCGCGTTCCGCCAGGTCGCAACGCAGCATGGGCTTGACCTACTCGAAACGACACGCCTGATCGCGGAGGGAAGCATTGTCGCTGCCGACACCGGGATCGCCTGCATGCATGCGAAGTACACCTACTGGTTCTGGCGACCCGTAACCGCGATCAACCCGGCTGCCCGGCAGACACCTGTCGGCGATGACGGCAATCCGAGCACCGAGGAGGAAACGGGCTGGTTGCCGTTGCTGACGACCCCGAATCACCCGGAGTATCCGGCGGCCCACGGCTGCGTCACCTCCTCGATGGCTGAGGTGTTCAGTGACTACTTGGGCACCAACGACATCGATCTGACGCTCACGAGCACGATCGTCGCGACGATGCCGACACGACACTTCGCCACCGCAGACGATCTGCGCGACGAGATCGTCCTTGCACGCCTCTGGGGCGGCTTGCACTACCCGAACTCCACGGAAGAAGGCGTCAAGCTCGGCCGAAAGGTCGGACACTTCGACCTCACACACGCCTTCGCACCAACACACTGACGACCTCTCACGGGGCCGGCGGCTTCTACCCCGCCGCCGGCCCGCTTCTAAAAAGCCAAATCACCAGCCGGCGACCCACAAACTGGCCCGCCGCCGTACAGACTTCCTCTGACCCGCCCTACGGTGGGTACCGCGGCTCATCGACGAGCGGCTACCACCGCTCGTGGAGGTCGCGCTTGCCGCATCTGCACTCGCCGAGCTACGGCACGGTCAAAGAGCCGTGTTGTGGACGCCTTGAAACGCATTGTGCAGCGATAGCTCGCGGAGCGTCATGAGCACCCAGAGACGATCTTCAGTCCGGTCACGGGGTGGAGTTCTGCGAAGTTCGGGGCGTGCGGGTTCTGAGTGTGCGGTCGGTCGAAGAAGCCGACGCCGCTGATCAGCACGACGGCGCCTAGCGGCTGCCAGGCGTACGTCGGCTTCCCGCAGACTGTCTGGAACTTCTTCCGGACCGCGATCATCGCTTTCCGGTCGCGCGCCTTCTTCGGGATGCAGGCGGCGGCGGGCATTTCCGCGATCAGGTAGCCGTCCTTGTCGAACAAGATCAAATGGATGTCGCTGTTGCCCTCGAGCTTGAACTCGGTGATCTGCGCCGGCACCCGCCACACCCGACGGCTAATCGCCGTCGACTGCGTCTTCGGTGTTGGGTGCGGCTGCGGTAGCGCGTCGATCGCCGCCACGGTTGCTGCTTTCGGATGGAGATTGACAAGGTCCGTCGCGGATCGCTGAGCATCTTGAGCCCCTTGTACGCGGCGTTGCAGCCAGTGTCGTTCTCGACCCGCTGAGTCTGCACGGCAGTTGCAGCGACGCCGGAGGCGACGGCTAGCGCGACGAGACCGAGAGGGCGCACGGAGCGCAACCTATTTGCAGTGTCGGGTCACGGTTATCGCCAATGTTGGTCCCACGGGCGCGGGACGGTTCGGCCTATTGCCCAGCCAGCCCCGACGTGATCTAACTAGTTGAACCGCCGGACTGTCGGAACACGGGTGGCGGCCTCACCTCTACCGACGGTCCGGCGGTTCGACTACGGGGTGGTTTCTTCTCCCCTGAAGCCGAACCCGTGGCGGCAGCTTACGACGCCGGTAAGCACCCTGCATAGTGGCCATTCGTCTAGCCCGACGGCGCAAGTCTTAGACCTCAAGAGCTCGTGTCACAGGACTCGGGCGAGAGCGGTCGCTGGCCGCAGTCAACCGCTCGGAACTGCCGGCCGCCGGGACTCGCTACAGCGGTCACGGTTAACCAAGTTGTGTCTAACCGCGACCACCGGCTGGCTCGTACCGTGGTAGATACGGGCAGCTCCGCGGCCTGCTTCTTCTGGCGTCAGTAGCAGGCACTGGATCACGCGGCGCTGCCCTCTCCGGAGAACGGCTGAGGCCCCTTTCGGGGCCTCCAGGTCATGCCGTTGTCTGGCTGCTGCTTCAGCGGTTGCCGCAGAGGCTCGAGTTGTTGAACCCCGTCGCCGTGCCGTCGGCACCCGGCTTGCCATCGGCGCCGGGATTGTTGACGCCGAAGTCGTGGTGAACGTCGCCCTTATCACCGAACGCGCCGAAGGCGCCGTGACCGGCGCAGATCGTGTTGGCGTTCGCGACGCTGTACCCCGGCTGCGAGCCGTAGCCGCCGCCAGCCCATGCCATCGTCGGAACGGCCAGCGCCACGACGACAACCAGAAGCCCGAAGAGCTTCCTCATTGATTACCTCCATTGCCAGGGTTGCCTTGACAACCTGATCCGATTGACGGCACCACCTTGCCGGGTGATCGAATGCCGCCGTCTGCCACAAACAGGTCAAAACCGACCACAACCCTGTGCATCGAACCAACAAACTTGTATCTAGCTATCTCGCCTTACTGGCCAGCGTTTTTCTCGCGGGCCGCTTTCACCGGGTGAGCATGGTCCCGCTGAACGATTGACCGCCCCCATCTGGCTCGGCGCAAGGGTCATGAAGGCGACGGGGGAGGCTCATCGCCTTCCGACCACCGCTCGCGAACGATCTCATCGCCCTCGAACCACACCTCGCCAACTACCTGCTCTTCCGCGGTCTCGTCGTAAATGTCGCTCTTGTCCCAGGCTTTGATCATGTCTGGACGAGTGGCGAGGAGGTCATCTCGCCACTTTTGAATTAACTGCTGAGCCTCATCTGCGACGGCCTCGTGGTACTCGAACCTGGCGATGAACAGCTTCGTGCCGCTGTCGCCAAGGTTGTTCGCGCCGGGTGCGTACAGCCCCGCTGTTCGCCGGATCATTCGCCACCTCCTCGAGAAGCCGAAAGCCATTGTGGTGCCGACGCAGCGGCCCCGCCACCAACAGGCGATGCGCCGCGGTCGCGATTCAGAGGACGACGTTCTGACGCCTCGCCGCCATTCGCGCCAACACGCGCTCACGATTCCGCCAGTAGTACGCCCGAGCCTTAGCCCGCGCACCCTCAGGATCAGCTGCGTACCTCAACCGATCCCGCTGCAGACACCGACACTTCTCGAAGCAGAACCGCCGGCGAGTCTCCCGTGACGTTTGTTCTCCTTGAGAGTGGAACCCGCAGTTGGTTGTCAGTCCTTTGAACCCCGACAACGACAGGCCTGTCGACGACTGATTTTCAGTCCGGAGAGTCGAAGGCCTGAGGGGCTGTTCTCCCTGCGGGAGCTAGATTCGAGCGGCGGCTCGGAGGCGCATTGCCCCCGAAAACGGGAGCAGTGCGACAACGTTCTGCGGTCTGCTGAGTTCTCGCGTTCGGTCGTCGGCGCCGAGTCTCCGAACCTCTGGGGTTTCCCCGGGTTCACGCCGCCCAGGTCATGCGTTACCGGCGATTCGATTCGGCCTGCCCTGCGCTCGCGCGCACATGGACGGGTTTCTCCAGGTCGGGGTGGTGTTCGAGTCCCTTTCGGCACGTCGGCTACTCGACGTGCTCCGTTTTGTCTCGACCCGTTCCTGGGCCGCGTTGCGTGTCAAGCTCTAGCCGCACTGGACCTAGGCAGTTTGGTGCGGGCGGGCGTCACCGGATTCCGGAGCGGCGCCCCGCGGTTTCTGTGTCTAGAGGCCTCTCAGGCCGCCTCCTCGCCGAGCGAAAGAAGGCAGAGCTGGTCAAGCTCTTCAGCAACAACATCCTCGAGCGATGCGGGAACGCGGCGGCCGGTCGGCGATCGTGCGATGTCGCGATGCTTCGCGAGCAGCCGGCTAGCTTCCCGCAGCTCCGCCCTGCTCGCGCGCCACTGTTTGCCGGTCGCCGGCTCGAACCAGAAACCCAGGGCAGCATTCAGAGTGTTCGCCGCCCCTCGCGATCGAGCCATGCCTGTAGTTCGGTGACGGCGACGAAGACGAGGCGGCCGCGGCGAAGGATCCGCAGCTCCGGCCAAACATGCTCCTCAAGGAAATCGACGGAACAGCCGAGCGCCTCCGCCGCCTCGCTCTTGTTGAAGCGGACGACGGGGTTCGAACCCGCGACCCTCAGCTTGGGAAGCTGATGCTCTACCAACTGAGCTACGTCCGCGCAGGCCGCATTCTACCCTTGCTCCGGGCCTTCTCCCCCGCGCTCCCGGAACCCCAGCGTCTCTGTCTAACAGCCACCATCTGACAAGAGAACCAAGACCCTAAGCGGACGGACAGAGCGCGTCTGCGTTAGGGCGAAAGAGGCAGGGCAACGAACCCATGTCCTTTGAGCACGATCAGGACAGTTACGTCGAAGTAGGTGCCCGAGAGGTGACAGCGGAAGCGATGGTACGTCGGCTGGCCTGCCGAGTTGAGCTTTGGCTTCGGCTCCCTCAACCCGACGCAGGTAACGTCAGTGATCCCGTTATTCGTCGCGAACTCCGAATTGAGGATGAGGGTTTGGGTTTGCTGGACGGACGCGAACGGCTTGGCGGTTCCGGCCGCCGCGCTGGCCACCGGTAGCAACGCGGTCAGCACGATCGCGAGGAGGACGGCGAACTGCCTGGGGAATCGACTCTCCGGGTTCACTTTGCGTCTCCTTCGTAGTGCTCGGCCGTTCGGCCGCGCGGGGTCACGGGTCGGCTTGTGCGACATCGAGTCGAACGTCGACCTGCCGCGGACGCTCGCACCGCTCTCTAACCCGGCACTAATCGGGGATATCTCGCCGTCGACGGCCAATCCGAGGGCTCTCGCCGTCGACGTCGTCATCGAACCCTCGCCAGGTTTTCGCAAAGAATGCGGAAGAGAATCTGTACTACGGGGAGTCCGAGCGTTTCGGGCGGTCCAGCGCCTCGACATTTGGCGGTTGAGTCACGACCGCCCTAGCCGCGGGAGACGCGCGAACGCGCCTCCCGCTGGTCGGATGAACTGCAGCCTCAGGCGGGCTGCGCGCCGCCTCGATGCCTGCCGCGCACCGCGAACCCCGCGGCAGTGATCAGCAAGACCACGCCGCCGATCGCGGCGGTCCCGGCAACCTCCGAGGCTGACCACGAGGAGTCGTCACCTGCGACAGATGTCGCCGCGGCGAGCTGGGACGACTGTGCCGGCGACAAAGTGCCGGTCGACGCCGCATCACTGATGAGCTCAGGTCCGGACGCACGTGCGACGTCCACGCCCGGCCCGCTGGCCGCATCGCTGATCAGCTCTGGCCCCGACGCACGTACAACATCCACGCCCGGCCCGCTGGCAGCGTCGCTGATCAGCTCTGGCCCCGACGCGCGCACAACGTCGACACCCGGTCCGCTCGCAGCGTCACTGATCAACTCTGGCCCCGACGCGCGCACGACGTCCACGCCCGGCCCGCTGGCAGCATCGCTGACCAGCTCGGGCGCCGCTTGCACGCCGCTGCTGGCCGCGTCGCTGACCATCTCGATCGTGCTGCCGCCGCCGGCTGCGCCGCTGCCCAGCGTCTGGGCATTCGCGGCGTGGGCGCTTGCTCCGATGCCCGCCGCCACCGCGGCAACCGTGAGGACCGCAGCCGTCTTGTCTCGCACACCGTGTGCCTCGATGTCCTCGCCGGCGAGCGCCCGCAGAAGCTCGTCGCCATCGAAGTACAGGGTGATGTCGTCGCCGCTCGTGTCACGAAGCAGCTCCCGGAGCTGATCTTCGTTCCAGGCGACCCGAAGCGTATGTGCCTCGACATCGCCGTTCGTACGGCTGTCGACGCCGAGCACGAGCTCCGGAACCTCCTCCAACTGCAGCGCCGCCTCGAACTCCGCACGAGGAACGGTCGCCGCAATCGGTGATCGCACGTCGAACGCCGACGCGCCGATCAACTCCGCCCTGCTGGGTCTTTCACCCATACTGCCTCCGTTCGTAGAGGCCCCGTCCAACCTTGACAAGACGTGCCGGCCGCAGCCCATCTTCCCACCGTCGTTCCGAGAACGCAACGGATGTCACGAGCGCGGCCGGAGCCGCCGGGGCACTCTCGCTAGGCGTCCGTGATGACGACCGGCGTCCCGACGTCGACGTGGTTGAAGAGCCACTCGGCGTCAGGGATGTGCATCCGGATGCAGCCGTGAGAGGCCGAATAGCCGATCGACGCGTCGTCAGGCGTCCCATGGATCCCCACGCCCGCCGCCGACAGGCCCATCCAGCGGGTCCCGAGCGGATTGCCCGGTCCCGGCGGGATCGGCTTCAAGCCCTGCGCCCACGGCGAGTCCGGCGGCCGCCACCACGGATTCCGCTGCATGTCCACGATGCTGAACGTTCCGGTCGGTGTCGGGTAGACCGATTGGCCCGTCGCGACGTTGAACGTGCGCACGAGTCGTGAGCCGACGTAGTAGCGCAGCTCGTTCGAGCCTCGGCGGATGACGATCACCGGGCCGAAGTCCGCCACCGTTCGCTCCGGGTCCACGATCTTCGCCGCGACGCGCACGCGGTGGATCTGCGGCGACTGCAGCGCGCGGACGATTCGTTGCGCCGTCAGTTGCCGCAGCACCTGGATCCCGGTCTGCTCGCCGACGAACGTCGGCGTCAGGCCGTCGAGGCCGTCCAGCTCTGCGTCTTTGGCGGGGTAAGAGACTTGCTTGTCGAGTGCGCGCACGAAGTCACGGATGGCCGCTTTGTCGACCGTCGGCGTCAGTGGAACGGCAGCGCCGGGATGCGCCTTCATCGCGGCGGCAACGCCGTCGGCAAGACCGACCTTCGCGCCGAAGCGGGCGGGGACGATCCGCCAGCTGCGTTCGGTGAACACGAGCTGTACGGGCCGAGCGAACGCGGGTCTCAGCGCTGCCTGAGCCTGCTCGGTCGACATCCCGCCCACGGGCACGCCAGCTACGGTCACGCCGCGGGGCACGAGGGCCGGCGACGCCGCATCGCCGCTCAGCACCGGCGCCAGCACGGCGACAATGAGCACTGCTACCCCCAGGCGGCGGATCATGCGCACCGAATCGTACTGACGGTCAGAGCGAGAACCAAGGTTCCTCCGTCGCGAAAACACGGAAACTTTACGAGAGGCGAACGGCGGGGCTACCGCCGCAGCGTCGCCCCGCCTTAGACCACAGCCTAAGAGATAATTGCCTCAAGGAGAAGAGCGACGGAGGGTGTCAATGAACCTGAAAGAGCTCGAAGAGACGGCAATCGCCATCGTCGCCGACGGCAAGGGGATCCTCGCCGCCGACGAGAGCGACGGCACGATCAAGAAGCGGTTCGACTCGATCGGCACCGAGTCGACGGAGGAAAGCCGGCGCGCCTACCGCGACCTGCTTTTCACGACCGAGGGCGCGGAGGACTACATCAGCGGCGTGATCCTCTTCGACGAGACCATTCGCCAGTCGTCCGCCGACGGCACGCCGTTCACGAAGCTGCTCGAGTCAAAGGGGGTCATTCCCGGGATCAAAGTCGACATAGGCGCGAAGCCGCTTGCGCTCGCGGCGGGCGAAACGATCACGGAGGGCCTCGATGGCCTGCGGACGCGGCTCGACGACTACCGGGAGCTCGGAGCGCGCTTCACGAAGTGGCGCGGCGTGATCTCGATCGGCGAGACCATCCCGAGCGAGTACTGCCTCTGGACGAACGCACATGCACTCGCGCGCTTCGCCGCGCTGTCGCAGGAGGCCGGCCTCGTACCGATCGTCGAACCAGAAGTGCTGATGGACGGCGACCACTCGATCGAGCGCAGCTTCGAGGTGACCTCACGGACGCTGCACGCCGTCTTCACAGAGCTGCGAGACCAGCGAGTCCATCCGGAGGGGATACTGCTGAAGCCGAATATGGTGTTGTCCGGGTACGACCATCCCGATCAGGCGTCGCACGAGCACGTGGCGCACGAGACGATCCGGTGCTTCAAGCGGCACGTGCCGGCGGCGGTGCCAGGCATCGTCTTCCTCTCGGGCGGCCAGTCGGACGAGGATGCGACCGCGAACCTGAACGCGATGAACGCGATCGGCCCGCATCCATGGGCGCTCTCCTTCTCGTACGGCCGCGCACTGCAAGCACCCGCGCTGAAGGCCTGGGGCGGTAAGGAGGAGAACGTCGAGGCCGCGCAGCGCGCCTACTACCACCGCGCGAAGATGAACAGCGCCGCGCGCACGGGGATCTACGCGCCGGAGATGGAACGCGAGGCGGTAACGGCTTAGCGAAGAGCCGAGCCGACGAGCTTCTCCAATTTCGCAAAAGCATGGTGCGCCTCGATGCGGCGCACCGTGCCGCTGCGCGAGCGCATCACGATCGAGTCGGTGACCGCGCCGTCCGTCGTGTACTGCACGCCGCGCAGCAGCGCGCCGCTCGTCACCCCCGTCGCCGCGACGAAGACATCGTCGCCGGCGACGAGGTCGTCCGTCGTCAGCACCTTGTCGATGTCGTAACCGGCATCGATCAGCTCTTGCCGCTCGTCGCCGTTGCGCGGCCACAACCTCCCCTGGAGCGCTCCGCCGAGGCACTTGATCGCGGCCGCCGAGATCACGCCCTCGGGCGTGCCGCCGATCCCCATCAGCAGGTCGACTCCGGTCCCGCCGCGCGCGGCGGCGATCGCGGGCGCGACGTCCCCGTCGCGGATGAGGTTCACCTTCGCACCCGCTTCGCGAAGCTCACGGATCAGCTCGTCGTGACGCTCGCGCTCGAGCACGACGACCGTGACGTCGGTCGGGCGGCAGCCCTTGGCCTCGGCCACGGCGTCCACGTTCTCCGTCGGGGATGCGTTGATGTCGATCGCGTCGACCGCCTCCGGTCCGCACGCGATCTTGTCCATGTACACTGCCGCGCCCGGGAAGAACATCGTGCCTCGCTCCGCCAGCGCGATCACGGCGATGGCGTTCGGCTGGCCGAGGGCGGTGAGCCGTGTGCCTTCGAGCGGGTCGACCGCGACGTCGACCTGCGGTCCGTTGCCGCTCCCAACCTGCTCGCCGTTGAAGAGCATCGGGGCCTCGTCCTTCTCCCCTTCGCCGATGACGACGACGCCGTCCATCGAAACCGTGTCGAGCATCGCGCGCATCGCGTCTACCGCAGCCTGGTCGGCCGCCTCCTTGTCGCCGCGGCCGATCCAGCGGCCGGCGCCCATCGCCGCCGCCTCTGTCACGCGCACGAGCTCGAGCGCGAGGTTCCGGTCGGGCGTGACGCCGTGCACGGAACTGGACCCTACATCCGCTCGGGCGCCTCGACACCGACCAGATCGAGGCAGCGCGCGATCACGCGTTGCGTCGCGCGGCAGAGCCCGAGCCGGAACGACTCCGTCTCCGACTCGACGACACGATGTTCGTGGTAGAAGCGGTGGAAGTCGTCTGCGACGCGAATCGAGTAGATCGGGATCGCATGTGGCGCCCGCCGCTCGGTCGCCTCGGCGGCGATCGTGGGAAAGTCGGTCAGCCGCTTGATCAGGTCGCGCTCCTCGCGCTCGAGGACGGCAGGGGGAGCGCCGCCGATCGGATGGCCTTCGGCGTTGCGGAGAATGCCCGCGATGCGCGCGTGCGCGTACTGAACGTAGTAGACGGGGTTCTTCTGCGTGCGCTCGGCGGCGAGGTCGACGTCGATGTCGATCGGCTGGTCGGGCCCGCGCGAGACGAGGAACCAGCGCGCCGCGTCGACCCCGACCTCGTCCACGAAGTCGTCGAGGAAGACGACGTCGCCGCGGCGTTTCGAGATCTTCGTCTGCTCGCCTCCCTTCGTCAGGTGCACGAGCTGATAGAGGAGGACCTCGACGCGATGCTCGTCGTAGCCGAGCATGCGGGCGATCGCCGCATACCAGTTGCGCGTGCCGTGGTGGTCGGCGCCGAGCACGTAGATCGCGCGGTCGAAGCCGCGATCGAGCTTGTCGGCGAGATAGACGACATCGGCGGCGCGGTAGGTGGGCCCGCCACCCACCTCGCTCGACCGGACGAGCACACGGTCGTCGTCGTCGCCGAAGGCGGACGAGCGCGCCCACGTCGCGCCGTCCTTGTCGTACGTGTCGAGCCGCGGCAGAAACTCGCCCAGCCGCTGTTCGAGCTCGCTCTGCTTCGCCCAGGTGTCGAAATGGATCCGGAAGCGCTCCAGCGTCCGCTCGATCTGCGCGAGCATCTGCGGCACGGGATCGCCGCGCAGAGCGGCGAGGTCGTTGAGATACGCCCCGCGGTAGCCGTCTTCCGGCGGCTCCTCCCCACGCCGCACCGCCTCGACGGACGCGCGGAAGCGCTCCATCTGCGTGCCGGAGTCGTTGTAGTAGTACTCGCGCTGCACGTCGTCGCCGGCGTAGTCGAGCAAGCGTGCGACAGAGTCGCCGTACGCACCGTTCCGGCCGTGCGCGACCGTGATCGGGCCGGTCGGGTTCGCCGACACCATCTCCACCTGCACGAGCTCGCGCGGGTCGGCGGAGCTGCCGCCGTAGTCGGGCCCGATCTCGGCGAGTGCCTCCCCGAGCCAGCTCGACGTCACCCAGAGGTTGACGAAACCCGGCCCGGCCACCTCCGCGCGCTCGATCTCGTCCAGCTCTGTGGCGCGCTGCGCGAGCTCCTCGGCGAACTCGCGGGGAGCGCGGCGGTGCTTCGGGGCGCTCTGGAGCGCGACGTTCGTCGCGTAGTCGCCGTGCGCCGGATCCTGCGGCCGTTCGAGCTCGACCGGCGCCCCGGCGAGCTCCGACAGGCGCGCCGCGAGGCGCTCTACAGAAGTCTCAGCCGGCAACCGTCTCGCGCGACGCGAAGAGACGTTCGAGCGCCCGCAGCTCCTCCTCCGTCCCCGCGGCGATCAAGACGTCCCCGACGTCGAGCACCGCATCCGGCGTCGGCGTCGTGTCGAAGCTCCCGTCGCCCTTGCGCAGCGCCACGACCAGCGCGCCGGTCTGCCGACGGATATCGATGTCACGGATCGTGCGGCCTCCTCGTCCTGACGCGCTCGTCACCTCGATCTCTTCGAAGCGAAGGTCTTCGCCCGCCGCGGTGGTCACGACGTCGACGAACGCGGACACCTGCGGCCGCAGGAGCAGGTTCGCCATGACGCGCCCGGCTGCCTGATAGGGCTGGACGACACGGTCCGCGCCGGCCAGCTGCAGCTTCTTCGCGGCGTCCTCGGTCGAGGCGCGGGCGACGATGAAGAGGCGCTCGTTCTGTGCGCGCGCCGACAACGTGATGTAGAGGTTGTCGGCGTCGTCGTCGGACGCGGCGATCAGCCCGCGTGCGCGCTCGAGACCCGCGGCACGAAGATCGTCGTCGTCGG
Organism: Gaiellaceae bacterium; assembly: GCA_035262005.1. Lineage (GTDB taxonomy): Bacteria > Actinomycetota > Thermoleophilia > Gaiellales > Gaiellaceae > 3-1-20CM-4-69-9. The sequence goes on from DATFTK010000112.1 coordinate 14,451, forward strand.
TGCCGTCTCCCTCGACGAAGAGGGCGCCTGTCTCGGCGGCAGCTTCCTTCGCCTCCGGGCTGAAGTCGACCACGACGAACTGCGCTCCCTCGTGCCGGAACTCGTCCGCGGCCCGCCGGCCGACCCGGCCGAACCCGCAGATGATGTAGTGGTCCTGCATCCCCTCGATCGCTCTCCGCCTCCTCCGCTCTGCCCACACGTCGCCGAGCACTCCCCTTGCGATCGCCTCGACGACGAGCGACCCGATGTAGGCAAAGATAGTGATCCCGGCGAGGACGAGAACGATCGTGAGGAGCCTCGACGTGTCGTTCTTCGGCGTGCTGTCGAGCCCGGTGAGCGAGACGGTGACGACGGACCGGTAGACGGACTGCAACCAGGTCTCGTCGAGCGCGGCGTGATAGCCGATCGCGCCCCCGAGGAGGACGAGCAGCAACGCGACCACGGCGTAGCCGAAGCGGCGGAACGAGAAGACGTGCTCCACGCCCGTAGTATCGTGGGACGGTGGACGAGGAGCCCCAGGAGCGCCAGCTCAACATCCACCTCGACCCGGAGCAGATGGCGGGCGTCTACGCGAACTTCGCCAACGTCACTTTCTCCGCGTACGAGTTCACGATCACGTTCGCGCGGATCGATCACGAGATCGAGGAGGGCGACGTCCCCGGTGTCGTCGTCTCCCGCGTGAACATGTCGCAACAGTTCTTCCAGGAGCTGCTGGCGGCGATGCAGGATTCCTTTTCGAAGTGGTCGACGCAGGAGGGCATCCGGAACCTCCCGGAAGCTCCTCCGCGAGACGACGACGCCTAGCGGCGTAGCCGCCGCCAGGCCTCGACCTGCTCGACACGGGCGAGCGCGCTCGGGTGGTCTTCGAGGAAGAACGTGACCCAGCCGGGCGGATCCGGGTTCTGGAGGTCGGTGCGGACGAAGTCCTGGAACAATGCGCGGCCCGCGCCGGGATCGCGCGTCGCCCGGACCGCCAGCCAGTCGGCCTCCGCCTCGTAGCGCCGTGAGACCGCGTTCGCGAGCGGCATGACGACGAGCCCGGCGAGCGCAAGCGTGAACAGTGCGAGCGGGACGTTCTCCGGCCGGCGCAGCCCGCCTCGACGGCCGGTCACATAGGCGACGAGCCCGAAGATCGGGAGCCCGAAGAGGACGCCCCACGCGATTCCTTTCCAAATGTGGTGACGCGCGAGGTGACCCAACTCGTGCGCAACGACGAAGCGGACCTCTCTCGGGGTGAAGCGCCCGTCGAGGAGCGTGTTCCAGATGATCACCGTGCGCGACGGTCCGATCCCGATCGAGAAGGCATTCGCGGCGCTCGTGTTCTTGGAAACGGGTGACACGCGCACGACCGGACGACCCACGCGCTCACGGTTCTCGAGCGCGCGGATCTGAGCGGCGAGCGTACGCGAGCGCACCGGGTGGGTCCCCACCCGTTGCAAGTAAGGCAGGACGAACTGCACGCCGACCGCGAGCGCGAGCACGACGCCGGCGGCGGCGAGCCACCACGTGCGCGGCAGGCGCCTCGCCAGCAGCAGCGCGACGGCGACCACGACCGTGGTCGAGACCGTCGTCCGGACGAGGTCGCCCAGCGGCTGGAAGACGATCGACCCCCAGCTCCGCTGCAGGATGTCGTGCCGGCGGGACCACCAGGACGAGGCGTAACCGAACGGGAGGTTCGCCGCCCAGACGACGACGCTGATGAAGACGGCCGTGATGATTCCGGCGTTGACGGGCCCGAGCGGAAGGGCGCGTGCGAGGCGGGGTCCCCGGCGGAGATAGACGCCGAGGACCGCGAAGGTCGTCAGCGTCGCAAGCACCCACTCGTAGTCGAAGAAGCGGTCGAACCGCACGCCTGCCGCCGTCGCGTCCGCTCCGAAGACCCGGCGCGGGTCGAGGCGCGGCGGGCTCAGGTTCCCAGGGACCTTCGTCCGCAGCAGCACGACGGTCGCGAGCGTCCAGACCGCGACGGCGACGACGGCTATGGTCGCGGGTCGGACAATGCGCGTCGCCGTCATTTCCGACATCCACGCTAACTATCACGCCCTCGAGAACGTGCTGGCGGAGATCGAGGCCGTGCGGGTCGACGCTCTCTGGTGCCTCGGAGACACGGTCGGCTACGGCCCGCGGCCGAACGAGTGCTGCGAGACCGTCCAGGCTCGCGCGGACCTCTGCCTCGTCGGCAATCACGACCTCGTCGTGCTCGGCGAGCTCGTCGTCAGCGACTTCAACGACGAGGCCGCCGCAGCAGCGATCTGGACGGCGGAGGTGCTGACCGACGAGTCGCGCGCGTTCCTCGCCGGGCTGAGGCCGCTGGCCGTGCGCGACGGCGTCGAGCTTTTCCACGCCAGTGCACGCGATCCGGTGTGGGAGTACGTGCTCAGCGAAGATGCAGCGCACGCGACGTTCGAACTGACGGAGGCGCCGGTCGTGCTCGTCGGACACAGCCACGTCGCGCTGGCGCTCGCGTCCGACGGCGCAGCAGTCGCCGGCGGCCTGGCGCCGGCCGGGACCGAAGTGATGCTGAACGATCGCTGGCTCCTGAACCCAGGCTCGGTCGGGCAGCCTCGCGACGGCGATCCGCGCGCGGCATGGCTCCTCCTCGATCTCGAGCGGAGGTTTGCCGCGTTCCACCGCGTTGCATATCCGATCGAGAGGACCCAGGACGAGATGCTCGAGCGCGGGCTGCCGCGCGCGCTCGCTGCGCGTCTGGAACGTGGTGAATAGCAACGAAACGACGAGGCGGCTGCAGCTCGGCGCAGTCCTCGGTGCCGCGGCGCTCTGCCTGAGCGCATGCGGCGGCGTGAAGGAATCGGCGCCCCCGCCGCCGGCCCTCTCCCATTCACTCGGATCGGCGCTTGCGGTGCAGAGCGACGCCGTCGCGTCGGCGCTCGCTGCGAACGACCCGTGCCGGGCGCTGACGCTCGCGCGCCAGCTCCAACAGCAGACGATCGCCGCGATCAACGAAGGGCACGTCGCGGCCGGCTTGCAAGAGCAGCTGTCGAGTGCGGTCAACGCACTCGTCACGCGCGTCCAATGCGTCCCGCCTCCCCAGGTCGCGCCGCGGCACGACCACGGCAAGCACAAGGGCCAGCACAAGCAGAAGGGCGACGAGAACGATTGAGCGAGACGCTCGCTGCCGGCCGCTACCGGATCGAGCGCGAGCTCGGTCACGGCGGTATGGCGACCGTCTATCTGGCGCACGACGAGGAGCTCGGCCGCCCGGTCGCGGTCAAGCTGCTTCCTGACCGCCTGGCCGACGACGAGGACTTTCGCGCCCGCTTCACCCGCGAGGCGCGACTCGCAGGACGGCTGTCGCATCCGAACGTCGTGCGTGTGTACGACGCGGGCGACGCGGACGGACGGCCTTTCATCGTCATGGAGTACGTCCCCGGCGGCTCGCTTGCCGAGGAGCGGCGCCTTTCGGCGGAGCGCGTCGTCGAGCTCGGCGTGCAAGCGTGCGCCGGCCTCCAGCATGCACATGACGCAGGCCTGGTGCACCGGGACGTGAAGCCGGCGAACCTGCTCGTGCGCGACGACGGCGTGCTCAAGATCGCCGACTTCGGAATCGCGCGCGCGGCCGAGTCGACGCGGCACACGCAGGCCGGCACGCTGCTCGGCACTGCCGCGTACCTCGCCCCGGAGCAGATCGCCGGCGCGGACGCGACGCCGGCTTCCGACGTCTATTCGCTCGGAGCGGTGCTCTACGAGCTCCTGACCGGGCGACCGCCCTACGCGTTCTCCTCGCTGGCGGAGCTGGCAGCGCAGCAATCCGACGGACTGATCACGCCGGTTCGCGACGTCCAGCCAAGGGTGCCGCGCGACGTCGAGGCGGCGGTCATGCACGCTCTGGCGCGCGACCCAGGGTTCCGGCCTGCGTCACCGGCGGAGCTCGGGCAGGAGCTCGCGGGCACCGCCGCAGTGCCCGCGACCGTGCGGCGTCGTCCGCCGCGGAAGCGACGCAGGCTGCTCTGGCTGGTCGGTGCGATCCTCGTCAGCGCGATAGCGGTGGCGATTGCGCTCGCGAGCATCGGCGGTGGAGGGACGACGCCGCCGGCCGCACCCGCGCGGGTCGCCCCGCCGGTGCAGGCGCCGTCAGCGGAGCAGGAGGCGCGCAACCTCGCGCGCTGGCTCCGTCGGCACTCGCGTTAGGAGACGGTCTCGACCTTGGGTTCGGGCGTCTCGTCGGCGCCGAACGTGATGCCCTCGCGGGCGAGCGCGAGCTGGACATCCTCACGCGCTTTGTAGATTCGCCATTTGACGGTCGCGAGCGTGATTTCGAGCGAGTCGGCGATCTCCGTGTACGACAGGCCGACGACGTCGCGGAGCAGCAGCGCCATCTTCAGGTCGACGTTGAGAGCCTCGACGGCCCGCCACACCGCGTCGATCGCCTCGAGCCGCTCCATGGGCGCGTCGACGACCTCGAGCGGTGGGACGTCCTCGAGGGCGACGACCGCCCGCGGCCGCCGTTCCGAGGCGCGAAGCTCGTCGAGGACGCGGTTCTTGGTCACCTGGAACAGCCACGTCGTGAACTTGGAGCGGGCCGAGAAGCGCGGGAGGCCCTGAAAGACGCGGAGAAAGACCTCCTGCGTCAGATCCTCGGCCAGCGTGCGGTCGCCGACGAGGCGGAGGACATAGTTGAAGACAGGCACCTGATAGGCGCGGACGATGACGGAAAATGCCCGCTCATCGCCTTTTTGAGCCTTCCGCAGGACGCCAAAATCAGGTTGCTGAAGCGACAAGGTGCCGGAGTATAGCCCCGATCAGGCCGAGAGAGTTAGCCCTTTTTGGGTCATCTGTAACGGTTGCTTGAAACCGAGATACCCGAGGACCGTCGGCGCCAGGTCCCCCAACTTGCCGCCGCCTCGGAGGGTCACCTCGGTGTCGGTGACGATGAGCGGAACCGCATTCGTCGTATGCGCCGTGTGCGGGCTCGTGCCGTCTGCCTCGAACATCTGCTCGGCGTTGCCGTGGTCAGCGGTGATCAGCGCGACTCCGCCCCGCTCCTCCACCGCAGCCACGACTTTGCCCAGGCACGCGTCCACCGTCTCCACCGCTTTCACCGTCGCCGGGATGGATCCTGTATGGCCGACCATGTCCGGGTTGGCGAAGTTCACGACGGCAAAGGCGTAGGGCCCGCGCCGGAGCTCCTCGACGAAGCGCTCGGCCACTTCGGCGGCGGACATCTCGGGCTTGTGGTCGTAGCTGGGCACGTCCCGCGGCGACGGCACCAGGATGCGTGTCTCGCCGCCCCACTCCTCCTCGCGGCCGCCGTTGAAGAAATAGGTCACGTGCGCGTATTTCTCGGTCTCGGCCACGTGGAGCTGGCGAACGTGATGCTCGGCGAGGACCTCGGCGAGGGTCTCCGGCACCTCCTGCTCGCCGAAGACGACCGGGACGTCGAAGTCGTCGCGGTACGTCGTCATCGTCGTCAGGTCGACACCCGCTTCGAGCAGTTTCTGCGTGAGCTGGCGCGCGCGGTCCGGGCGGAAGTTGAAAAAAATGGCGCTGTCACGGGCGGGATCGAGCCGTGGACGGTCCGAGATGACGACTGGTTCGATGAACTCATCCGTGATTCCCTGCTCATAACTACGCCGAACGGCGTCGATCGGATCCTCGGCGTGCGCGCCGACACCGCGGACGATCGCGTCGAAGGCGCGGTCCGTCCGGTCCCAGCGCTGGTCCCGGTCCATCGCGTAGTAGCGCCCGGAAACGGTCGCGACGCGGTCGGCCGGAAGCTCGGCGAGATCGTGGAGCGCGGAATGGGGTGAGACGTCGCGGCCGTCGGTGAAGGCGTGGATCCAGGTCTTTTCGGGCGCGAATGTGAGAAGCGCGCGCAGATGGTCGATGTGTGAGTGGACGCCGCCGTACGAGACCAGCCCGAGCAGATGCGTCCGTTCGCCACGCGCGAACGCGGCCTTCAGGACTGGGCTCTCGACGAACGAGCCGTCCTCGATCGCCTTGTTCACGCGCACGAGGTCCTGGAACAGGACCCGACCGGAGCCGATCGTCAGGTGGCCTACCTCCGAATTGCCCATCTGCCCGGCCGGCAGGCCGACTGCCTCCCCCGACGCGTCGAGCGTCGTGTGCGGGTACGCGCGCCACAGCCGGTCGAAGTTCGGCGTGTCGGCGAGCTTCACGGCGTTCCCGGGACCGGGCGGCGCACAACCCCAGCCGTCGAGGATGAGGAGCGCGACTAGGGAACGGCTGCGCGACAAATCGCCGTGAAGGATTCGAGGTCGAGTGAGGCGCCGCCGACGAGGGCGCCGTCGAGATCCGCTTGGACGAGCAGCTCGGCGGCGTTCTCGGGCTTGACGGAGCCGCCGTAGAGCACCGGGACGTCGAGCAGAGACTTGATGAAGGCGTGCGCCTCCTGCGCGATCTCCGGCGTGGCCGTGTTGCCGGTCCCGATCGCCCAGACTGGCTCGTACGCGACGACGAGGTTGTCGTCGGGCTCGAGCACGGAGAGCTGGCGCTGCAGGACGTCTTCGGTCTGCTCGCGCATGCGCTCCTCCTCCGTCTCGCCGACGCAGGCGATCACGAACAAGCCGCCTTCGAGCGCGGCATGCACGCGTTTGCCGACGGTCTCGTCCGTCTCACCGAAGTACTGGCGGCGCTCCGAGTGGCCGACGATTGTGCCGTACACGCCGACCTCGCGGAGCATGCCGACGGAGATCTCGCCGGTGTACGCGCCCTCGTCCGCCCAGTGGACGTTCTGTGCGGCAACGGCGATCTCCGTCCCCGCGAGCACTTGAACGGCCACGGCAAGTGAGAGGTAGGGCGGGCAGACGACCACGTCGACACCGTCGAGCTCCTGCTCGCGGAGGCCGAGGCAAAACTCCGTCGCCTCAGCCGGGCCCTTGTACAGCTTCCAGTTCCCGGCGATCAGCATCAGCGGTCGGGAATGACGGCGACGCCGGGCAGGTCCCTGCCTTCGAGCAGCTCGAGCGCGGCCCCGCCGCCGGTCGACAACCACGACACGTTGTCCTCGAGGCCGAGCTCCGTCAGCGCGCGCGCCGAGTCGGCGCCGCCGACGACGGAGTAGGCGTCCGCGCCCGCGACGGCTTCGGCGACCGCTTTCGTGCCTGCGGCGAACCGCGGCCACTCGAACACGCCCATCGGGCCGTTCCAGAAGATCGTGCGCGCCTCCGCGATGTGACGGGCGAACGTCTCGCGCGTCTCAGGTCCGATGTCGAGGCCGAGCCAGCTGTCCGGGACGTCGTCGTACGGAGCTATGCGGGCCTCCGCATCCTCCGCGAACTCGCTCGCCGCGATTACGTCGGTCGGGAGCACGACGTCGAAGGGCAGCGGGTTCTCGTCGCGGAGCTGCTCTGCCATCTTCCCGCCGACGAGCACCGCGTCGGCCTTGCCACCGAGGTTCTCGAGCACGCCGAGCTTGTCCTCGACCTTCGCCCCGCCCGAGATCAACACGAAGGGGTGCTCGACGTCGCCGAGCAGCTTTCCGAGCTCTTGCAGCTCCCGTTCGAGCAGGAGGCCGGCGTAGGTCGGCAACAGCTCCGCGACGCCGACGGTCGAGGCGTGGGCGCGATGCACGGAGCCGAAGGCGTCCTCGACGAACAGGTCGTTCCCGTCGGCGAGCTCGCGTGCGAACGCCGGGTCGTTCTTGGTCTCGCCCGGGTTGAACCGTGTGTTCTCGAGCAGGTGCAGGCGCTCGTCGGAGAGCAGCTGCTGCAGGCGTTCGCGCACGGGTTGCATCGAGTAGCGCGGATCCTCTCCTTTCGGCCGACCGAGATGCGAGCACACGGTGACGCCCGCAGCGTCGCGGTCGAGCAGCAGTTGCAGCGTCGGCAAGGAAGCCCGGATGCGGGTGTCGTCAGCGACGTGAGCGTCCTCGAGCGGGACGTTGAGATCGGAGCGGACGAGGACGCGCTTCCCGCCGACGTCGGCTTCCCGCACCGAACGCGGGAGCTTCACTTACGCGGCGACTGACGCCGGTATGTCTGCGGCGACCTTCGCCACGACGTCGACGAGCCGGCAGCTGTAGCCCCACTCGTTGTCGTACCAGCCGAAGACCTTCGCCATCGTCCCGTTCGCCATCGTCAGCAGGCTGTCGACGATGCACGAGTACTGCGAATGGATGATGTCCGTCGACACGAGCGCGTCGTCTGCGTAGCGCAGCAGCCCTTCCAGGGGCCCGGCACC
>DATFTK010000113.1:0-2116 GCA_035262005.1 Gaiellaceae bacterium
CCGGCGGGCCGGTGGTACCGGTTCGTGTTGCGGACGTGCAGCACCTCCGGGACGAGCGGCTCGAACGGCGTCCGGAGCGCGGGGATCCCGTTGATCGACAGCGCACCCATCGTCGTCCCGTGATAGGCGATGTGCCGGGAGATCGCCTTCCAGCGCCGCTCGCCGACGTGCATCGCCGCCTGTTCCGCGTCGAAGTCGCGGTACGGCTCCGACGGAGCATGCGCGATCGCCGAGCGCTGCTCGCCCCGCGCGGAGTAGTACTGCCGCGCCAGCTTCCACGCAGACTCGACCGCCTCGGAGCCGCCGGAAACGAAGAAGAGGCGGTTCAGGTCGCCCGGCGTCAGCGATGCGACCTCGTCAGCGAGCTCGATCGCGCGCGGGTGCGCGTACGACCAGTTCGTGTAGAAGGGCAGCTCGCGCATCTGCGCGGCGGCCGCCTCGCCCATCTCCTCGCCGTAGCCGTAGCCGATGTTGACGGAGAACAGCCCGGCGAGGGCGTCCAGGTAGCGCTTGCCGTTCGCGTCCTCGAGGTAGCAGCCGTCTCCACGGACGATGATCGGGACCTCGGAGCTCTCGTACGCGCTCATCCGCGTGAAGTGCAGCCACAGATGCTCCCGGGCCGCCTTCTGCAGGTCGAGTGTCTTCTCGGGAACGGTGCTGGTCATGGTCGGGTCCCCCAGTCGTACAGCTGCTTGACAAGGTCGAGGTACAGGAACGTCTCCGTCGAGACGACACCGTCCAACTCGCGAATGCGGTTCGTCAGCCCGAGCAGGTCGCGCCGGTCGGTGACGACGATCTCGACGACGAGGTCGTACTGGCCGGCGGTGACCACGACGTAGTCCGCCTCCTCCCAGGTGGCGATCTCGTCCGCCACCGGCTGCGGCGAGCCGGTGGTCTTGAGCCCGATCAGCGCCTGCTCGAAGCCCAGACCGAGCGGATTCGTGACCCCGACGACTTGCAGGATGTCGTCGTCGCAGAGTCGCGCGTACCTCGCCCGCACGGTTGCCTCGGAGACACCCAGCCGCGCCGCGATCGCCCTGAACGACTCCCGCCCGTTCGCCTGCAGCGCCTCGATGATGCCCTGGTCGAGTGCGTCGATCGGGCGCGGGGCGCTGACGGGGCCGCGGCGGCCGTCGTAGACGGCCTGCGCGGGCTGAGCGGCAGCTCTACGCAAAGCGAGGCGATTCGTACCACGCGCCACGCATTCGTGCAACGTAAGCGGCCACTTGAACTCGCAATGCGAATGTTGGATGCTCCCCGGCGCGTGGCAATCGGCGAGCGGATGGCGTCAGAACGAGTCGCGGCAGCCCGGGCTCGGTACGTTGCGCGCGGGGTCGCGACGACGCCGCTCGTCGTCGCTCGGGCGGAGGGAGCGCGCATCTGGGACGTCGGGGGGCGCGAGTACGTCGATTTCGCCGGCGGCCTCGGCTGCCAGAACACCGGCCACGGCTTCGCGGCCGCCGCGATTCACGAGCAGGTCGACCGCTACCTGCACCAGTGCTTCATGGTCGGGATGTACGAGCCGTACGTCGAGGTCTGCCGGCTCCTGGACGAGCTCTGGCCCGGCGAGACGGAGACCCGCTCGCTGCTCTTGAACTCCGGCGCCGAGGCGATCGAGAACGCCGTCAAGATCGCCCGCGTCGCGACCCGACGGCCCGGCGTGATCGCGTTCGACCACGCGTTCCACGGGCGCACGAACCTGACGATGGCGCTGACCGCGAAGGTCGTCCCCTACAAGGAAGGCTTCGGGCCGTTCACACCGGACGTCTACCGGGCCGCGCTCGACCTCGACGACCTGCGCCGGGTGTTCAAACAGGACGTCAGGCCGGAGGAGGTGGCGTGCGTCGTGCTCGAGCCCGTGCAGGGCGAAGGCGGGTTCATCCCGATGCCGCCGGACTTCCCGCGCGAGCTGAAGGCGCTCTGCGACGAGCACGGCATCCTCTACGTCGACGACGAGGTGCAGTCCGGAGTCGGGCGGACCGGGCCCGTCTGGGCGATCGAGCACTACGGCGTCGAGCCGGACCTGCTGGTCAGCGGCAAGTCGCTCGGCGGTGGACTGCCGCTCGCCGGCGTCACCGGGAAGGCGGCGCTCACGGACGCCGTGCCGCCGGGCGGA
>DATFTK010000114.1:0-2355 GCA_035262005.1 Gaiellaceae bacterium
TGACCGGGAAGATCGCCCTCGCGCACATGAAGGAGTTCCCCGACTACTACACGCGTTTGGAGCAGATGGAGCGCGACGCCGAGGATTACTGGGCGGAGCGGCAGGGCTAGCATCGAATACCTGCTCTGGCGCCACGCGCTCGCGGACGGCGAGGTGACGACGCTCTACGCCGTGCGCTACCCGAGTCGAAGCTGGCGCGCTCGCGTCGTGCACTTTCCGCGGCCACAGCGCCTGGATGTGTGGTGCCGGAGGACCGGCGTCGAGGAAGCCGTCGTGGGCGGCTTCTTCCTCCGCGACCCGTTCCGGCCGCTCGGGGAGCTCTGGATCGACGGCAGGGCAGTGCCTCACGAGCCTGTCGCCGCGCCATACGCCGGGCGCCGCGGGAGTGTCGTGATCGACGACGGCGGCGTGCAGCTCGTCGAGCGAGACGCGGCTCCGGCGCAGCCGCGCGGCGATCTGGTGCAGGCTGGACCACTGCTCGTCGTCGGCGGGAGGATCGTCTTCGACGCAGACCAGGACCGGGAGGGCTTCTCTGCCGGCGCCGGACAATTCGACTCGGACATCACCGACGGGCGCTATCCGCGCGCCTCCCTCGGGGTCTCCGACGAGGCGCTGATCGCGCTCGCCTGCGACGGCCGGCGCTCGAACGTCGACGGGGGACTGTCGATGCTGGAGCTCGCCGAGGCGATGGTCGAGTTGGGCGCCGAGAGCGCGATCAATCTCGACGGCGGCGGCTCGACCACCCTTGTGCACCGCGGACACCTCCTGAACCGCCCGTACTCCACCCAGGACCAGCCCGCGCCCGCCTCGCGGAAGGTCGTGAGCGCCCTTGCCTTCGAGCCTCAGGGGGCGTAGCGAAGGATCGCTGCGACCGGCGCCTTGCCGGGGATGTCGTCGCGGCGGACGGCGAGCACCTTGCCGCCGTTCAGCCAGACGCGCCGGGCGATCTCGTCGACGACGCCGTAGTTGACGGCGTCGTCTGCGTCGTCGAACTGCACCGCGCCGCTCTCTTCGTCGACCTGGCCCGGAACGGACTCGTCGATGTCGACGAGCACCGTGTCGACGAGGCCGAAGGTGGCAGCACGCGCCACGTCGGCAATGTCGGACGATGCACGCCGTTGCGAGGCTCGCAGCGCATAGGTCTCCTGGGTCGAGCGCAGCGCGGCGGCGTAGAGGTCGTCGAGCAGACGCCGGGCGCTCTCCGCCAGTTCGCCGTCGGAAACCCCTTCGGGATTCCCGGGCACGCCCGCCGAGAGCAGGTGCGGGTAGCTGCTGACGGACCGGTAGATCGAGTCGATCGGCTCCGCCGCCGCCAGGATCAGCGGCACGTCGAGCCCGTTGAGCAGCGGCCGCAGCGCCTCGTCGATCCGTCGTGCGTACTGGCGGATTCGAGTCTTCTGGCCCTCTGAGCCCTGGATCCTGCCGCTCGGAGCCCGGTCTCGGATCGACGACTTGCCGACTGCGCCGGCGACGTCGGTCGGGAGATCGGGGATCTCGACTTCCGCGGGCTCGAGGTCGGGTGCGACCTCGAGCAGACGGACGCTGTTCTGAGCGAGGGCGAGCACGAACGCACTGTGGGGAAACGTGACCGCACGCAGGAGCGGCTTGACGTGAAAGCGATCCGAGACCTCGACCATTGCGGTCAAGTTGTTCGCCAGCCGGAACGTCATGGTCGTCGTCGGCGTCAGAAAGAGCGCCAGGCTGCGCGCCTGGTAGCGCCAGAACTCGTCGTCGTCGACGAGGTCGGCGAGCTCATCGTCGATCGCTGCGACGTCGGCTTTCGGAGCGCCCGCCTGCTGGAGTTGCCTGACGGCCTCGCCCGCGAGATTCTTGAGCTCGATGCGCTCGGCCTCGCCACGCGAGGACGGATCGGTCGGCAGATAGATCGAGACGCTCGACGACTCTCGGGCGCCGAGCAACAGGTCGAGCTGATCCCGCGTCGGGACGTCGATGTGGAGGATCAACGGGAACCGACCTAGGCGAGCGCCTTCTCTTTGATCCGGTCGTACTCCGCCTGGGTGATGGCGCCGCTGTCCAGCAGCGTCTTCGCCTTCTCGATCTCTGCGGCGCCGCCCTGAGGAGCGACGGTTTGAACGTACTGATCGAACTGCTTCTGCGCAGCCTGTGCTCGCTGCGCGTTCCGCTCCGCGATTCCCTGATGCTCCGCGATCAGGTACACGAGCACGCCCACGTAGGGCAGGACGATCACGAAGACAATCCAGGCCGCCTTTGCCCAACCGGACGTATCGTGCCGCCGGAAGAGGTCGGCGAACACCGTGATCAGAAGCCAGAACCAGATCAACCACGCGAAGAACAGGAGCACGTCCCAGAAGAAGTCCAGGAACGAGTACTGCG
>DATFTK010000115.1:0-12469 GCA_035262005.1 Gaiellaceae bacterium
GACGCCCTGCAGCGTGAAGAGCAGGCCGTACGCGCCCACGCCGCCGTTCCACGTCTCCTCGACGACCTTCGGCAGCAGCACCTGCAGCGCCGCGTAGCCGACGAGGAGCACGAGCGAGAACGTCCCGATCGTGATCCAGAGCCACGGAACGCGCGCGACGTAGCGGAAGCCCGACGTGAGCTCTGTGCCCAGGCTCTCGGCCGGACCACGCTCGTAGACGCGCGGCCGCGCGAACGCGAGGAAGGTCGCGGATGCGACGAAGGTGGCGGCGTCGACGGCGAAGATCGCACTCGAGCCCGCGACGCCGTAGATGAGCCCGGCGATCGCGGGCCCGACGACGAACGCCGCCTGGCGCGAGATGCCGACCAGCGCGTTCGCCGAGCCGAGGCTCGGCTCGTCGACGAGCAGGGGAATGATCCCGCCGAACGCAGGCTGGAACAGTCCGCTGCCCAGCCCGTGGAGCGCGACGAACGCGATCAGCAGGCCGAAGGTGAGGTGCCCGCTCGCGTCGGCCGCAGCCAGCGACGCGATCACGAGTGCGCGCGCCCCGTCGGACCCGATCAGCAGCAGCTTGCGCGAGTAGCGATCGGCGAGCACGCCGCCGATCAGCAGCGTCGTCACGAGCCCGAGCGCCTCCACCATGAGGACGATCCCGAGCGAGCTCGCCTTGCCCGTCAGCGTGAATGCACGCCAGCCGAGCGCAACGACGAACGCGGCGTCCCCGATCTGAGACACCGTCTGTCCTGCCCACAGGAGTCGGAAGTCGCGGTGCCGGAGTGCTTCGAGGACGCGCATGCTGCGAGGCTATTCTCCGGGCATGCCAGACCGAATACGGATCGCGTGCGTCCAGATGACCAGCCGCACGGACAAGGCGGCGAACCTTGAAACGGCGGAACGCCTCGTCGCGCAAGCCGCGGCGACGGGCGCGGACGTCGTCGTCCTGCCGGAAAAGTGGAACGGGATCGGCGACGCGGCCTTCTACCACGCCACCGCTGAGCCGCTTGAGGGCGGCAAGTCGGTGGCAGCGATGTCGACGTGGGCGCGCACGCACGGGATCACCCTCGTCGGTGGCTCGATCGTCGAGCTCCGCGAGGGACGCGAGAAGCGGTCGAACACAAGCCTCGTGTTCGACTCCGACGGCGAGCTCGTCGCGACCTATCGGAAGATCCATCTCTTCGACGTCGAGGTCGGCGGCGTCGTCTATCGCGAGTCCGAGTCGGAGGAGCCCGGCGACGAGGCGGTCGTCGCCGAGGTCGAGGATTGGCGGCTCGGCCTCTCCGTCTGCTACGACGTGCGCTTTCCCGAGCTGTACCGCATCCTCGCGCTCGAAGGCGCGCAATTCGTCACGGTTCCGGCGCACTTCACGACGCCGACGGGGAAGGATCACTGGCATGTTTTGTTACGCGCGCGCGCGATCGAGAACCAGCTCTACGTCGCGGCCGCGGCGCAGGTCGGCGAGACGCTGCCCGGCAAGCCTGCATACGGGCGGTCGCTGATCGTGGATCCGTGGGGGCTGGTGCTCGCGCAGGCGCCTGACGAGGAGACAGTGATCACGGCGGAGCTCGATCTCGCGCACCTGCGCGAGATCCGAGCGAAGCTCCCCTCGCTGGCGAACCGGCAGGCGAACGCCTACAGGTGGCCGGCGCCGGTCTGACGTACCGCGACTGGCGCGAGCGCGTTCCCGAACTCCTCGATGCTGCCGTCGCGCGCTGGGGGCTCACGCTGGGCGAGCCGTATCCGCAAGGGGCGGCCGGCCACGTCGTGCGGGCAACGCTCGCCGACAGCACCCCGGCGGCGCTCAAGCTGATCTTTCCGCACCGCGAGGCCGAGCACGAGGCCGACGCCCTCGCGGTGTGGGACGGTGACGGGGCCGTCCAACTGGCCGCCGTGGACGGTGAGGGCTGGTCGATGCTGATCGAGCGCTGCGAGCCGGGCGAGCTGCTCGCAAAGAGCAATCCCGAGGCCGCGCTCGACGTGCTGATCGCGCTCGTGCCGCGGCTGTGGCGGTCCGTTGCCGAGCCGTTCCACACGCTCGCTGACGAGGTCGCGGTCTGGCTCGACGAGATTCCGGAGGCGTGGGAGCTCGCCGAGCGGCCGATCGACCGCGCGCTGCTGGACGAGACGATGGAGACGCTCGCTGCGCTGTCGAGCTCGCAGGGCGAGCAGGTCCTGCTGCATCAGGATCTGCACACAGACAACGTCCTCGCCGCCGAGCGAGAGCCGTGGCTCGTGATCGATCCGAAGCCGCTGCTCGGCGAGCGGGAGTTCAGCGTCGCGCCGATCGTGCGTGATTACGTCCTGGGCCATTCGCGTCGTGACGTCGTCCGGCGCCTCGACCGGCTGACGTCGGAGCTCGCCCTCGATCGCGACCGGGCGCGCTGGTGGACGATCGGGCAGACGGTCGCGTGGATGTTCGAGAGCTCGCACGTCGACGTGCACGCCGAAACCGTTCTATGGCTGCGCGCGGCATGAGCGCGCCGCGAGCCGTTCTGTTCGATGTCGACTTCACGCTCTGCCGCCCGGGGCCGGAGCTCTCAGCGGAGCGATACGCGCGCGTTGCGGCACGTCACGGCATCCTGCTCGACGCGGCGCGGTACGACGACGCGCGCGAGGCAGCTGCGCTGAACCTCAAGCGACATCCCGAGTTGCTGCACGACGACACCATCTGGCACCGCTTCACCGAGGAGATCTTCGTCGGGATGGGCGGTCCGGAGGAGATCGCGTCAGCGTGCGCGACGGAGATCGAGCAAGGCTGGGAAGTCTCCGAGAACTTCGAGCTGTTCGAAGACGTCCTGCCGGTGCTCGACGAGCTTCGCCGCGCCGAGCTGCGGCTCGGGCTCGTCTCGAACGGGATCCGCGACCTGAACGAGTTCGTCCTCCACCACAAGCTCGACGTCGACGCGATCGTCGGCTCGCGCGCCCACGGCTATGTCAAGCCGCACCCGACGATCTTCCGGTCGGCACTGCTGCAGCTCCGCGTCGAGCCGGCGGAGGCGGTCATGGTCGGCGACTCGCTCGAGGAGGACGTCGAGGGCGCGCGGGCCCTTGGGCTGCGCGCGATCCTGATGGACCGCGAGGACCGTCACCCGGAGATCGAGGAGCGCCTGAGTGACCTCTACGGCCTGCCGGCCGCCCTCGGTCTCAGCCGGCCTGGCTGACGTCGAGCACCTTGCTCGCGGCCGGCGCGTGGACGTCGACCTTGGTGCCGAACGCGTACAGGTCTTCTGTCATCGACATCGTGAGCGCGCCGGCGGCGGGCGAGTTGAACGACATGTCGATCTTCATCCGGCGCACGCGTCCGGCGTCGTCGATCCACGCCTCGGCCGGATACGACGTCGTCCCGGTCACCTGCCGGATGGTGTCGACCATCTTGCGCAGGCTCGTGTTCTGCTTCGCCAGCCGCGCGAGATCGATGTCGAGCTTGTAGTGCGTCGTGAAGACACCGCGGATGTGGTCGTAGCCGATTGGATGGGCGTCGGCGGAGGCCTTGAGCATGCCGAGCGTCTGCGAGGGATCCGCCTGGTTTGCGTTCATCAGCGCGTTGAGATCGACGCCTTGCTTGTTCGCGAGCTTCGCCAGGTCGACCTTGATCCAGCGGTCGCCGGCGACGCGTGCGAACAGCGGCGAGCGCATGTACATCACGAGCCCGGAGCGACCGTCCATGATCATCTGCATCGTCGGCTCGGCCGCGCCGAGCTGAGCCTGTGCGTCAGCCGGCAGCTGGAAGCGCATGTTCAGCGCGCCCGAATGGGAGCGGCCGTCGAACACACCGCTGCCGCTGAACGCCATCCCGCCGACGCCGTCGATGTTCATCGTCGCGGTGAACGCGACACGCGCGGACTGGGAGGTCGCCGTCTTGGTCGCGGCGCTCGCGACGGGGTCGAAGGAGAGCGTGTCGCCTCCGCAGCCGACAAGGGCCGCCGCCGAGGCCGCGAGGCACAGCAGCGGAAGGACGCTTCGGAGGCTCATGTGGGCGAAATCGTCCCGTGCGTCGGTCGCGGCTATCCCTCGAACGAGGCACGGGCCTCGGCGAGCGTCGCAACCGGGCCGGCCATCACGTCTTCGCCCTCGAAGCGATCGAGCCAGTCGTCAAGTGGACGCGCCAGGAAGACGGCGGCGAGCTCGG
The DNA here is from genome assembly GCA_035262005.1 of Gaiellaceae bacterium. GTDB lineage: Bacteria > Actinomycetota > Thermoleophilia > Gaiellales > Gaiellaceae > 3-1-20CM-4-69-9. Next base: position 4,127 of record DATFTK010000115.1, read on the forward strand.
CGGCGAGCGCCTCCTGGTCCCGCTCGTACTGGCGCTCGATCAGGTCTTCCCGCCCGATCAGCTCACACAGGCGGCGCCAGAACCTGGGTTCGACTGGGGTGATCGTCAGGTGGCGCCCGTCCGCCGTCTCGTAGATCCGGTAGCAGGCGAGGGCGCCAGTCAGCGTCCGCTCGGGCTCGCCGTGCAAGCGGTGCGCGGCGAGCCGGTGCGTGTTGTGTGTCATCGACACGTCGATGTGCCGGCCGCGCCCGGTGCGCTGCCGTTCGAGCAAGGCCGCGAGAATCTCGACGACCGCATAGAGCGCGCCACCGGCGAGGTCGGCGATCTGCACCGGCGGCAGGGCGGGCGCCGTGTCGGCGAGGATCCCGGCCCAGCCCTGGTAGTTGAGGTCGTGACCTGCGCGGCGCTCGTCCGGCCCGAAGCCGGTGATCGAGCAGTACACGACCGAGTCGGGCAGGTCGCCCGCGCCGATCCCGAGCCGCTCGGCGACGCCCGGACGAAACCCCTCGAGCACGACGTCGGCCTGTGCGCACATCCGCCGCCCGAGCTCGGGGTCGCGCTCGAGCTCCCACACGACCGACTCCTTGCCGGCGTTCAGTGCCTCGTGCCAGCTGGGAGCAACGTCGCGCATCGGGTCGCCTCCGGGCGCTTCGACCCGCACGACGCGCGCGCCCCGCTCCAACAGCTCGCGGCTCGCGAACGGCCCGGGCAGGTAGCGCGTGAAGTCCACGACGAGAGTACCGGCGAGGGGCTTCACTATGCTCCGTACATTGACTGACCGTTCAACAGGTCAGGAGGACAAGCGGCGTCTGATCCTCGACGCGGCCGTGCGTGTCTTCGCGCGGAAGGGGTATCACCAGTCGCGCGTCGGAGACATCGCCGAGGAGGCCGGGGTCGCGCACGGCCTGCTGTACCACTACTTCCGCTCGAAGGACGAGCTGCTCGAGACGATCTTCCGCGAGACCTGGCGCGAGGTGCTCGATGCGGTGCGCGCGGTCGAGGAGACCGACGAGTCGGCGCGCGAACGGCTCGCCGGGGTTGCCAAGATCCTGCTGCGCGCGTGGCGTCGTGATCCCGACCTCGTGCGCGTGCTCGTACGCGAGGTGACGCGCAGCGCGACGCTGCAACGGCAGATCGACGAGATCGACCAGGCCTTCGCCGTGCTCGAGCGGATCATCGCGAGCGGGCAGCAGGAGGGCGAGTTTCGTGCGGACGTCGACCCCCGCATGGTCAGCTATGTGTTCTACGGTGCGGTGGAGGAGATCCTGACCGGATGGGTGCTCGGCCAGCTCGACGACGGCGACGAGCAGATCGCGGCCGCCGAGCAGACGGTGATCGAGGTCGTCTGCGGCGGCCTCGCCCTCGATCGCGAGGCCGCGCCGCTCTAGATTCGTGGCGCAGCTGACCGCCCAGGCGACGGCGCAGAAGCCGCCGGTTCGCTACTCCCTGTTCTGGACGCTCGGGCTCGGCGCGTTCGGCCTCGCGTTCTCGATCACGACGACGGCCGCCTACCTGCCGCCACTGCTCGAGCGCTTCACGACCTCCGGGACGCTGATCGGCCTCGTGCTCGGCGCCGAGGGTGTCTTCGCGCTCGCGTTGTCGCCGGTGATCGGGCCGTGGAGCGACGAGTTCCACACCCCGCTGGGGCGCCGGCGCCCGTTCATGCTCGCCGCCCTCGGACCGATGGGCTTCTGTCTGCTGCTGATGCCGTTCATGCCGAACCTGTGGACGACAACGCTGATCGTCCTGGCGTTCTTCTTCGCGTACTACGTGTACGAGCCGCCCTACCGCGGGCTGTATCCCGATCTGCTGCCCCCGTCGACCTACGGGCGTGCGCAGGGGATCCAGCACGTGCTGCGCGGAATCGCGCTCGGCGCGGCCCTGGTCGGCGGCGGGTTTCTGCTGAAGGCATGGCACGCGGCACCGTTCGTCCTCGCCGCGTTCGTGACCACCGCCGCGTGCGGGGCGGCGATCCTGTTCGTGTCCGAGGACGGGGGCCACGGGCGGGTCTTCGATGGCGTGGTCGCGTACGTCAAACGGAGCTGGTCGATCGTCGTCGAAGAGACAGAAGTGCGTCGCTTCCTGATCGCCAACGCGGCGTGGGAAGGGACCTTTGCAGCGGCACGGACGTTCGTCGTGCTCTACATCACCGTCGGGCTGCACGAGTCGAAAGCGATCTCGTCCGCCGTCCTCGGGGCGGTTGCCACCGGCTACGTGATCGCGGCGATCTTCGCCGGCCGGCTCGGCGACCGCTTCGGGCTTGCGCGCGTGATCTTCTTCGCGTCGTTCGTGTACGGCGGCGGCTACCTCGTCGCCGGGCTCGCGACGGCCTGGCACAACTGGTACTTCGCGTTGATCGTGCCGGTTGCGATCGCGGGCGGGACCGTGATGACGCTGGCGTGGGGTCTCTTGTTCAAGCTGATGCCGCCGCATCATCGCGGCGCGGTCTCCGGGCTGGCGACGACGACGAAAGGACTGGGGCTGCTGCTCGGCGCGCCCGTCGCCGGAGCCGCGATCGACCTCACGCGGCCCTTCCTGCACGCGACCGAGGGCTATCAGGTGCTGTGGTTCGTCTGCGGGATTCCGATCCTCGCGGCGATCCCGCTCGTGGCGCACATGATGCGTGTCGAGCCGATCGGCAACGTCGAGTCGGCGGTCGGCTGATGGCGTTGTTCGAGCAACTGCGCGACCTGGGGCTGATCGTCGACGAGGTGCGTACGGAACGGCGTTCGGTCGAGGTGTCGACTGAGTTCACCCGCGTCACCACGATCGTCGTGCTGTCGGGTGCGGATGCCGAGGGCCGAGGTGAGGACGTCACCTACAGCGCGGAGGATCACGACTGGTTCCCGTCCCTCGAACCCCCCGGGGCGACGACGGTCGGAGCTTTCTCGGAGTCGCTCGATTCGCTGACGCTCTTCGCCGGCGAGCCGAAGATGGCCGCCTCGGCCGACTACCGCAGGTGGGCGTTCGAGAGCGCCGCGCTCGACCTTGCATTGCAGCAGGCCGGGTTGTCGCTTGCCGAGGCGGTTCTACGGGAGCCTGTGCCGGTTCGCTTCGTCGTGTCGACACGGGGCGACGCATTTGCCTGGCTCGCGGCGGCGCCGGAGCTCGAGCTGAAGCTCGATCCGGCCAACGAGTGGACGCGCGAGTTCATGGAACGTCTGGCCGCGACCGGCCGCGTGCGCGTGCTCGACCTGAAGGCGTACTACCACGGCACTGTGGTCGACGTCGACCCGGATCCGGTGCTCTACCGCAACGTGGTCGAGCTCTTCCCGGAGGTCGTGATCGAGGACGCCTCGCTCGAGGGCGAGCCCGGTGAGGCGCTGCAGGGGCAGGAAGGCCGCCTGAGCTTCGACGCACCGATCCACTCCGTCGACGACGTTCGCGCGCTCGCTGTGCGGCCGGGCTGGCTGAACGTCAAGCCGTCGCGCTTCGGGAAGGTGGAGCGGCTGCTCGACTGCATCGAGTATTGCGACGCGAACGGGATCCGGATGTACGGCGGCGGCCAATTCGAGCTCGACGTCGGCCGCCGCCAGATCCAGACACTCGCGTCGGTCTTCTATCCCAGTGGCCCGAACGACGTCGCGCCGAGCGAGTACAACACGGGCGCGCCGCGCGGCGGCTTGCCGCAGAGCCCGCTTCCGCCTCCGGCCGGCGTCGGCTTCGTGTAAAAGCGATTCGGCGCATGTGGTCGCGTGACATCGAAGGCGCCGAAGCAGCTGCGATCGCCGGGGTCGCCGACCTCCGCGGCCGACGTGTCCTCGACGTCGGTTGCGGCAGAGGTCGTCTCACCGAAGTCGCGGCGCGTCAGGCGGCAGAGCTGTTCGCCTTTGATCCCGACGCCGAAGCAGTCGCAGAGACGCGGCGGCGGCTCCGCGATATCCGAGCCGGCGTCCAGGTCGTCGAAGCAGACCTCGAGAGTGTCGATCTCCCACGTCGCCGCTTCGACATCGCCCTCTGTGGCTGGTCGTTGTGATGAGTACGCCGGGAGGGCGTCGTGAACGCCCTGAGGAACCTGCACTCGGCACTCGTCCCAGGTGGGCTAGTGCTCGACATGCAGCCGATCGGCGGGCGCATCCCGCTCGAGGCTGAGGGAGCGAACCTCGGTCGCGTCGACATGCGGGACTGGGCGCGAACCATTGCCGATGTCGCGCGGCTCGTGGACAAGGTCCTAGCTGACGGCTTCTTCGGGGAGGTCGAAGAGCGCCGCTACGAAGTCCGCGAGACGTTTGACGACGGCGCCGAGCTCCTGGAGACGGTCTCCACCTGGGACGGAACGACTATCCCGGCGGCGCTCGCAAGGCGCGTGCGACGCGCGTCGCCGCCGTTCGTCATCGTCGAGCCGGTGCTGATGCGCGTGCTGGGGGTGCTCTAGGCGTGAACCGGCGACAGTGCGGGCGCCCACGAGCAGAGCGGCGAGACCTCTCCGTCGCGGCCGTTGAGGCGGCGGTAGCCGAGCGCGTGCTCGGCCTGCATCAGCTTGTGCACCTGCGTCGTTCCCTCGTAGATGATCGGCGCGCGCGCGTTCCGGAAGTAGCGCTCGATCCCGTATTCGGCCGAATAGCCGTACGCGCCGTGTACCTGGATCGCGAGATGTGCCGCGCGGAACGCGGATTCCGTCGCGTGCCACTTCGCTAGTGACGTCTCGCGAGTGTTGCGCAGGCCCTGGTCCTTCATCCACGCCGCCTGCATGACGAGCAGCTTCGACGTCTCGTAGCCGAGGACCATCTCGGCGATCATGTCCTGGACGAACTGGTACTTGCCGATCGGCTGACCGAACGTCTCGCGCTCGCGCGCATATTCGACCGAGCGCTCGAGGCAGGCGCGGATGACGCCGCAGGCGCCGGCGGCAACGGTGAAGCGGCCCTGGTCGAGGCCGTACATCGCGATCTCGAAGCCCTGACCCTCCTCGCCGACGAGGTTCTCGGCCGGCACCTCGACGTTCTCGAAGAACAGCTCGCCGGTCGAGCCCGCCCAGATCCCGAGCTTGTGCTCTGTGTCGGCGGTCGTGAAGCCCGGCATCCCGCGCTCGAGCACGAACGCCGAGATGCCCTTGTGCTTCGCGCTCGGGTCGGTCTTCGCGAACACGAGCGCGTGGTCGGCGACGTTCGCGTACGAGATCCAGTTCTTCGAGCCGTTCAAGATGTACTTGTCGCCGTCGCGTCGCGCTGTCGACTTCATCGCGGCGACGTCCGAACCGGCTGCCGGCTCCGTCAGACCGAAGCACGCGAGCCTCTCGCCCCGCGCCTGCGGCTCCAGCCAGCGTTCGAGCTGCTCGGGCGTCCCGTACTTGAGCAGTGCGAGCGAGTTGAGCCCGACGTGGACGGAGATCAGCGTCCGGAACGCCGCCTCGCCGCGCTCGATCTCTTCGCAGGCGAGCGCCTCGCACACGAAGTCGAGCCCGGCGCCGCCGTGCTCCTCGGGGATGACGATGCCGAGGATTCCGAGCTCGGCCATCCCCGCGATCGCGTCGAGGTCGAGCTTGTGCTCGATGTCGTTCTCGATCGCGTTCGGCAGGATGCGGTCGTCGACGAACTGGCGAACGGTGTCCTGCAGCAGGCGTTGCTCGTCGCTGAGCTCGAAGTCCATTGTCGGCCTAGTCTACGGGCGCTTTGGTTGCAGCCGTCCTCACGGCCGCGGCGGTGCTGGCCCTGACGCCGCAGCAAAAGGCGGCGCTCGTCGTCGTCTCTGGGCTGCCTGCGCCCGCGGGCGTGGGCGGTGTGATCGTGCAGCGCTTCGACCGCGCTGCACCCCGGCCGCCGGGTGCGCTGGTCTTCGTCGACCAGGAGGGCGGGCAGGTCCGTGCGTTCGGGGAGTTGCCTCCGGCGGAGTCGGCGCACGCCGTCCGCCGCAAGGCGCGGGCGTACGCCGCCGGGCGCGCGACCGGCGGCGCGCTCCGCCGTACCGGGGTGCACGTGGACCTTGCGCCGGTGCTCGACCTCCCGGACGGACCGCTCGGCGCCCGGCAGTTTCGCTCGCCGTTCTTCGGCGTTTCCTTTGCGCGCGGGTTGGCCGCGGGCGGCGCGGGTGCCTGCGCCAAGCACTTCCCCGGGCTCGGCACGCTCCCCGTCTCGACGGACAAGCAGCCTTACGTCCGTGGGAACCTTCGTGACGCCGATCTCGCGCCGTACCGCGCGGCGATCGAGTCCGAGGTGCCGTGTGTGATGGTCGGACACGGCGTCTACCCGACGCTCGGCCCGCGCCGCGCAGTGCTCGAGCCTGCGACGTACCGGCTGCTGCGCCAGGCGCTCGGCTTCCGCGGCATCACGATCACCGACTCGCTCAGCGTCGTCCGCGGCCGCGCGGCGGAGTGGGCGCCGGCCGCGGCTCGCGCCGGAGCCGACCTGCTCCTCGTCAACGATCCGGCCGAGGCCCGGCGGGCGATCTCGGCCCTCGTTCCGCTGGCTCGAAGCGGCGTCCTCGACGCGCACGTCGCCCGCTACCTCCGCCTTAAAGCGGCGTTTGACTGACCAGTCAGTCAAGCTACTCTAGGACGAGGATGGCGACCCTCGAGGAACGGACGGCGGGCGGCGTTTCGTTCGGCCTGACCGACGAGCAGAAGGCGCTGCGCGAGCTCGCGCACGACTTCGCGGAACGTGAGATCCGTCCGAAGGAGCGCGAGTACGACGAGTACTCGACGCATCCGGCCGACGTGATCGCGAAGGCGCACGAGCTCGGCCTGATGAACGTCCATGTCCCCGAGGCGTACGGCGGCCTCGGGCTCGGCGCCTTCGAAGGGATGATCATCGGGGAGGAGCTCTGCTGGGGTTGCTCCGGCATCGGCACCTCGATCGCCGCGAACGGCCTCGGTCACGGGCCGGTGATCGCTGCCGGCACCGACGAGCAGAAGCGCAGGTGGTTGCCGCCGCTCGTGGACGAGGCGCTGCTGACGTCGTTCGCGCTGACGGAGCCGAACGCCGGCTCGGACGTCTCGGGCATCCAGACGACCGCCGTGCGCGACAACGCCCACTACGTCATCAACGGCTCGAAGATGTTCATCACGAACGCAGGGCATGCAGCGTGGTTCACTGTGTTCGCCTCGACGGACAAGTCACAAGGTCACCGTGGGCTGACCGCGTTCGTCGTTCCCTCCGACCTGGACGGCGTCGTCGTCGACCGCCATCTCGACAAGATGGGCCAACGCTCGACCGACACGTCCGCGCTCTCGTTCACGGATGTGCGTGTGCCTGCGGAGAATCGGTTGGGCGAGGAGGGCGAGGGCTTCAAGATCGCGATGAAGACGCTCGACTTCACGCGCCCGGGCACCGCGATCGGCGCGGTCGGCGTGGCGCGTGCCGCGTTCGAGTACGCAGCGCAGTACTCCAAGGAGCGCGTGCAGTTCGGGATGCCGATCGCGATGAACCAGGGCGTCAACTTCATGATCGCGGACATGGCGACGAAGATCGAAGCGGCGCGGCTGCTCTGCTGGCAGGCCGCGTGGATGACCGACAACGGCTTGCGCGCGACGCTGGAGTCGTCGTACGCGAAGCGCTTCGCCGCCGACATCTGCATGGAGGTCACGACCGACGCGGTGCAGGTGCTCGGCGGCTACGGATACATGAAGGAGTATCCGGTCGAGAAGCTCATGCGCGACGCGAAGCTGTTCCAGATCTACGAGGGCACCTCCCAGATTCAACGGCTCGTCATCGCCAGAGAACTGCTCATGCCGCGGGAGTGAGCTCGACCGGTCAGTTCGGACGGATACCCGGCGGAGCCGGGCATCCTGGTGTCGGCGTCGCAAGCGACGCCTCGGTGCCGCGGGAATGAGCGTTGAGATCGACCTCTCGGGTCGGGTCGCCATCGTCACCGGAGGCTCGCGCGGGCTCGGCCGAGCCGACGCGCTGACGCTCGAACGGGCGGGCGCCGAGGTCGTCGTCCTCGACGTCGAGGAAGCCAACACGACGATCGTGTGTGACGTCGCCGACCGCGCACAGGTCGACGAGGCGGTCAAGCGGGTCGTCGACGAGCACGGCTCGGTGGCCATCCTCGTCAACAACGCCGGCGCGCTCGACCATCTCGGGCGGTTCCCGGACCAGCAGTCGAAGCTGTGGGAGCGCGACCTGCGCGTCAATCTGACGGGCGCGTTCAATTGCGCGCAGGCGGTCTGGCCGTACATGCAGGAGCGCGGCTGGGGGCGGATCGTGAACATGGCGTCGGTTGCGGGAACCCTCGGCGGGTTCGGTCAGGCGAGCTACTCGACGACGAAGGCCGGCCTGCTCGGCCTGACACGCACGCTGGCGCTCGAGGGCGCGCGCCACGGGATCACCTGCAATGCCATCGTTCCCGGCGTGATCGGCACGGAGGCGTTCGAGTTCGTCGCACCCGAGATGAAGGAGCGGATGA
>DATFTK010000116.1:0-10714 GCA_035262005.1 Gaiellaceae bacterium
AGCGCGTCGACGATCACCTCCGCCTGCGCCGGTGGCACGACCTTGTCGTCGAGCCCCTGCAGCAAGAGCAGCGGGCTCGAGATCGAATCCGCGTGGTAGACCGGCGACCGTTCCCGATAGAGATCGATCTCGTCCGGCCACTTGCCGACGAGGTACTCGTCGTAGTGCGACTCGAACTTGTGCGTGTCCTCGTGGAACGTGACGAGATCGGCGACGCCGAATTGCGACGTGCCCGCGGCGAACTCGTCGCGCAGGGCCAGCGCGAGCAGCGTCGTGTATCCGCCGGCGCTCCCGCCGGTGATCTCGATCCGCGCGGGGTCGGCAGCCCCGCGGTCCGCGAGGTAGCGCGCCGCGGCAGCGCTGTCCTCGACGTCGACGACCCCCCAGCGCCCGCGCAGGCGATCGCGGTACTCGCGTCCGTACCCGGTGCTGCCGCCGTAGTTGAGATCGACGACCGCGATGCCGCGGGTCGTGAAGAACTGCACCGACAGCTGCAGGGTCGGCGGCACGTGCGCGGTCGGACCACCGTGCACGTACACGATCAGCGGCGGCAGGTCGTCCGGCGGGCCGCTGAACTCCGGGTTCTTGGGCGGGTAGAAGAAGCCGTGGGACGTCAGACCGTCCGTGCCGGGGAAGGAGACCGCGACGGGGACGGACACGAACGACTCGTCCAGGTCCAGGTCGGACGAGCGCCGGACGACGTTTCGCTCGCCGGAGTCGACGTCCAACTCGACGATCGCGGCCGGCTCGGTCGGCGACTCGGCGGGAAAGTACAGCTTCCCACCGTGCGCCTGCAGCGACGGTGAGTGGAACGCCGTGTACGGCAGGTCGAGGCGCGACAGCCCTCCCGTCCCCGGCTCGAGAAGCTCGAGCCCGTCGACCGCCTCACGGGTGAAGACACCCGCGATGCGGCCCTCGTCGAGGAACGCGTAGCGCGTCAGGTCGAAGACCCACTGCGGGTAGCCGAGCTCGCCCTCCTCGCGCGTGAGGGCGTGAACCTCACCGTCCCGTTCGACGTAGAGGTTCGACCAGCCGGTTCGGTCGGAGACGAAGAACAGCGCGTCGTCCGGGCCCCACTCGGGCTGGAAGATCGACTCCGTCTCGGAGCCGGCAACGCGTCGCGCGTTCGAGCACGAACCGTCGCTCTCGAGGTCCCCGACACAAAGATCGGTGCCCTCGAACGGCATGTGCGGGTGGTCCCAGGCCAGCCACGCAAGCCGGCTGCCGTCTCGGCTCGGACGCGGTGCGGCGTAGAAGTCGCGACCGTCCGCGATCACACGCGGCTCGCCCGAGCCGTCGGCCTCTAGGACGACGAGCTCGTTGACCGGCTCCCCGTCGCCGTGCGACTCGCGGACGCAGACGATCAGCCGCCCACCGGCGAAGACGCGGCCGTCGGCGTAGCGCCAGCCATGCGGCGCAGGCGGCTCAGGCGTGATCGGCCGCGGCTCCGCGCCGGGCCCGTCGAGCCGGTAGAGGCGGCTGTCGTCGAAGTTGGAGCAGTAGATGGTGCCGCCGTCGCGGAACCACGCGCCGCCTCCGTACTCGTGGACGCGTGTGCGGACGTTGAACTCTGGCGGGACGACGTCCACGGGCGAGCCGCCGTGCGGGCGAAACACGAGCGCCTGGCGGCCGCTCTCCTGCGGCCGGCTCTCGAGCCAGTAGAGGCCGTCGCCGTCGACGGAGAGATACCCGTAGCCGACGCCGCCCTCGTTGGCGACGAGGTCGAACGTGATCGGAGAGGACCACGAGCCGTACGGAGCGACGGTGGCCACTGTCTTCGGAACCTACAGCATGTACGGCACCAGCCCCTGCGCCCCGAGTGCGTACCAGACGCCGAACGCCAGGCTTGCGAATCCGAGCGCCGGCGCGATGCGATGGAACGAGCGCCGCACAGCACCGGCCGTGAGCGCGACTCCGAAACCCGCGGAGAGTGCCGACATCGAGACGGCAGTGCAGCCGGCGAAGAGAGCGAGCGCCGCGATCGCCAGCGGGTGGCTGTGAATGGTCGCGAGCAGCAGCACGCCGACTCCAGCCGTCCCGCCCATCCCGTGCACCAGCCCGATCGAGAAGGCCTGCCAGGGTGTCCGGCTTCGCCGGTGGACATGTGGCGCAGCCGTGCGGCAGCGGCGAAGAAGCCCGACGGCCAGCAGGACGATCACGACGCCGACGGCCGTCTCGGCTGCGGCTTGCAGCTCATGCGGAAGGTAGGCGCTGTAGAGGACGACCGGCAGTCCGAAGACGAAGAGCGACGTTGCATGACCGAGGCCCCAGGTGAGGCCGAGCTGGGCGGCTTGGCGCGTCGCGCGCGCGCGCCGGGACGCGATCAGCGTCGTGACCGCGGTCAGATGATCCGGATCGCTTGCGTGACGCAGACCCAGCAGGACCGAGACGCCGATCACGACCAACAGCGTGGTGCCGTTCGAGAGCCCGGCAATCCGGCCGTCGAGACCGAACATCAGACCGCCCTCAGCGTCATCCCGACGCCGGCCGCGACGATCACGAGCGCGCTGAGCGCTGGGAGCAGTGAAAGGACACGACCGTCGAGGCTGAGCCGGCCGAACGCCGTGCGCGCGAGGACTGCGACGAGACCGATCCCGGTGATCGTCAGCGCGAGCCCGGCGCTGAAGGCGACGATCAGCAGCAGCCCGAAGCCGACGCGATGGAGCGAGATCGCAGCAAGCAGCACGACGAGCGCCGACGGGCAGGGCAGCAGGCCGCCCGAGACTCCGACCGCGAGCAGCGAGCGCCGCGACAGGTCGTGCTCGTGGTGGTGATGGTGCTCGTGGCGGTGGCGGCGGAGCCGCGAGCGCAGGACGGAGAGCCCGATCCCGACGACGAGCAGCCCCGAGACGAGATTGAGCCACGGGTAGAGCTCCTCGGGGACGATGAAGCGCGACAGCAGCAGCGTCACCAGCCCGAGGGCGAAGACGCCGATCGTGTGCGTCACCGTCACGATCAGTCCGAGCAGCGCTGCGTGCCGCGGCGTCCCCCGCCTGCCGACGAGATACGCCGTGATGATCGTCTTGCCGTGACCCGGCGAGAGCGCATGGGCGGCCCCCCAGAAGAGCGCCGCCGCGACCGAGGCAACGATCACCCAGAAGCCGAGCCGCTCGCGCGCGATCAGCGACGCGAACGCGGAGTCGGCGACGCGGTCGGGAGCGCGCAGCGCCGTCCCCCGGGTCACGTGCGGACGTGTCCCAGGGACTGTCCCCGGAACGAGGCTCGTGCGGACGCGGGTGATCTGGAGAGGGCTGGAAAGGAGGTTCTTGGGGTAGGCGCGGAGCTCCTGGCTCTCGCTTGTCGCGTTGCCGACGACGATCTCCTTCCAGCCGATTCGGTCGGCGTAGTTGGTGTCGCGGTACGTGACGTCGCTGCGTCCCTCGAGCCGCGGGCCGCGCAGGATCACCTCGAAGCGCGTCGTCTTCAGCCCGCCGGCGCCGTCGGGATGGGCGAGTGCCCACTCGACCGGCACGAGCGGCGCACCATGTGCGTTCACCGTCAGCCGCGCACCGTTCGCGAGCCTGCGCGCGAGGACCGGCGCATCGATCTTCCCGGCCTGGAACGTCGGGATCTCGGCGAGGTCGAGGACGTAGCGCACGTACACGCGCGGCCCCGCGACTTCGACGCGGCTGAAGCGGTTGATCGTGAAGTTGCCGAGGGGGTGCGCCGACGCGATCCCCGGCAGCAGCAGTGCCAAGAGGATCGCACCGAGCAGGACGACGCGCTTCACGGTTGCCGCCAGTACGGGTTCGTCCGGTGTGCGCGCGCGAACCATGCTCGCGCCTCGCGGTGATGGCCGAGGCAGCGCTCGATCACGCCGCGGTGGAAGAACTTCGGCGCGTCGCGCGTGCCGAGGCGCAGCGCGAGGCGCGAGTACTTCAGCGCCTCGCGACAACCGCCGGTTCGGGCGAGCGCCCAGGCGAGAACGTCGTCGCCGTCGATCGACGGCCGCTCGCGCTGCGCCAGCCGTGCGAGCTCAACGGTGCGTTGAAGGTCGATTCGGTGGTCGACGTCGAAAAGCGCGATCTCGAGGTCGAGGTTGACGCCATGCGCGCGCTCGAGCCGCGCGATCGCGCCGACCAGCGCATACTGCCGCCGCGCTGCCTTGTCGTGCAGCAGGTCTCCCAGGGTTGCGACGTACTGCGGCAGCGGCAGGATCTCCGCAGCCGTGCGCGCAAGCGCGATCGCCCGCGGCCGTCGCCCGCGGGCCGCCTCCACGACGGCCAGGGCATTGAGCGCGGCGGGGTAGCGCGGATGAACCTCGAGCGCGGCGCGATACTCGCGCGCGGCCTCCCCGAGGCGGCCGTTCGACCAGTACAGCTTCCCGAGCTGGGTCAGTGACCACGCAAGCGCCTCGGGCTCGCCGACGGCCGAGTCCACTGCCAGGCGCATGGCTCGCGCGGCGCCCGGCACGTCGCCGAGCAGCTCACGCGCGTAGGAGATCCGCGCGTACGAGCTGACGCTCGGCTTGAGCGACACCATCTTGTCGAACGTGGCGAAGCCGTCCTCGTAACGGCCCAGCTCGACGAGCGCGTCGCCGACGACGCCGTACCCGGCTGCCGTCGAGGGCGACAGCGCGACGGCGCGGCGCCCGAGTACAAGCCCGCGCCGGAACTCGTGGCGTGACAGCGCGACGGAGCCGAGGCCGATCGTGGCCGCAAGGTCGTCCGGGGCGAGCCGCAGCGCCCGGTGGTAGGCGGCCTCGGCCCGCGCGTAGTAGGAGGCATCCCCGGTCTCTCTCGCACGCTGTGCGAAGCGGTTCCCGAGGCGGTCGAGCTGCGGCGCCGTCTGCGGCGCAGCGCTGCCCCCGCTCGAGAAGACGCCCCCGAGGAGCAGCGCGGCGGCGGTCACCGCCGCCGCCGCGCTGCCGAGCAAGAGCCGCTTCACGGCTTCTGCTGTCCTTTCGTGTTGTCGAACCCGCTGAACGGGTCGGCCTCGTACGGGAACGTCGCCATGTACGGGACGTCGTTCGCGTCGACGCCGTCGCCGAGCGGGAGACTGTGGCCGATCAGAGCGCCGCCGACTGCGCGCTCTGCGATGTCGATGACGTCGTCCTCGAGCCTGCGTCCGTTCGGCCAGCCGGCGAGGTCGCCGCCCAACACTCCGAGGCGGTTGCCGTGACCGACCGGCGCGGTCGGGGCGATCCCGAGGTTCAGCCGTAGCTCGTCCGCCGGCGTGTCACCGGTGAAGTTGAGGTTCGGCTGCTTCAACCCCGTCAGGAGCACAGAGACCAGGTCGCTGCGATTCGTCTCCTGGAACGGGCCGAACTGCGGATAGAGCTGGTTCAGCAGCTTCGCCAGGATCGGCGAGGAGTAGTACTGCTCGAACTGCCTGTCCTTGTCCGGCGTGCTCGCGTTCCACTTGTCCTTCAGCTCCGTCGGGATGAGCACCTCGTTGATCAACGGGTTCCCGAGGCGCGAGACCTGCCGCCAGTCCGGGTCACTCTTCAGGACCTTCCGGCCACGCCACTTCGCGAGCGTCACCTTCGTGACGAGCCGGTCCGACGCCGCCCAGATGCCGACGACGTGGTTGCTGCCGTTGTCGAGCTGCGACAGCGGCACCTGCAACGCGATCGAGTGCACGGCGTAGCCGGCGAAGAAGTCCTTCCCGCCGCCGTTCGCGCCTGTGCCCTCGCGGATCGCGACCAGGTCGAAGATCGACCCGATGTCGCCGAAGAAGCCGTCGTCACGCTGACCGGCGAACACCTTCGAGCCGTCGTTCAGGTCGTGCACTCCGGCCAGCGCGAGGGCGTGGTAGTTCGGCGTCGAACGCGGACCGATGTTGTCGGGCGGCGTCAGCAGTCCGCTGCCGACGACGCGGGACGAGCTCCCGTCGACGCGTGTGACCGTGTACTTCTGCTGGGTGTTCTGCAGGAAGGCAACCGGCGCCTGGTTCGCGAAGCGGAACCGCCAGGTGACGTCCGGCTTGCCGTCGCCGTTCTTGTCGGCGTAGATGACATAGCGCGCCGACGGCGAGAACGAGTACCAGTTCGGCCCGGCCGCGGGATCCTCGCCCGGGATGTAGTTGGCGATGATCGTGACCGTGTCCGGCCGGTCCGGACTGCGGAACGCGTACGTGTCCGTGTTGTCTGCGGACGGATCCTCCGAGATCAAGGGGGCCTCCCGGTGGCTCGATGCCTGGGCCGCTGAGGGGCTCCCGCCCCGTGACGCGAGCGCCGCGATCAGCGCTGCCGAGGCTGCGGCCGCCAGGAGAACGAATGCCAGCCTTCGCATCGTCCTGTCGCTCCTTTCGGGTGTGGTGACCTGCATGTCGGCGCTCATTCGCGAGGGCGGGCGAACCGGTTCGGACCGATGCGCGAATATCCGGCGATGCCTCGGTCGTTCGCGCACCTCTCCGACGAAGCTCTGGTCGCGCTGGTCGCGCGCTCGGACCAGGAAGCGCTCGCGGAGCTCTACGACCGCTTCGGTCGGGTCGCCTACGGGCTCGCGCTCCGTGTCTTGCGCGACGAGAAGCTCGCGGAGGACGCCGTGCAGGAAGGCTTCCTGGCGGCCTGGCGCAACGCCGAGCGTTACATGCCCGAGCGCGCGAAGGCCGGAACCTGGCTCCTGACGCTCGTGCACCGGCGCGCCGTCGACTTGGTGCGGCGCGAGGAGAGCCGCCGGGCGGAGCCGCTGCCGGAGAGTGCCGAGCCCGCGCCGCAAGACTCCGCCGAGGACGACGCCTGGCTGCGGTTCGAGCGCGAGCGCGTGCAGGCCGCGTTACGGAAACTGCCCGACCAGCAGCGCGAAGCGCTCGAGCTCGCGTACTACGGCGGCTTTACGCAGTCGGAACTTGCGGAGAGGCTCGGACAACCCGTCGGTACGATCAAGAGCCGGATGTTCGCGGGACTTGCGCGCTTGCGCGAGCTACTCGCGGAACCCAACGGAGAAAGCACATGGAAACCGACCTTCACGACTTGACAGCCGCGTACGCTCTCGACGCTCTCAGCCCCGAGGAGGCGCGGGAGTACGAGGCGCATCTCGCGCGTTGCGAGCGTTGCCGCGCGGAGCTCGCCTCGTTCTCCGAAGCGGCCGGCGCGCTCGCCTACGCAACCGAAGGGCCGGCGCCGCCGCCGGAGCTCCGCGCTCGCATCCTGCAGCAGGCTCAGCGCGAACGGCCGAACGTCGCCCCGCTGCGGCCGCGGTGGGTGGCGCCGGTCGCGGCGGTTGCAGCGGTCGCCGCGTGCGTCGCCGTCGGTCTCGGGATCTGGGCGGCAACTCTGTCGAACAAGCTCGACCGGCGGACGAAGGAGCTCGGGCGCGAGGAGAAGGTCGCGGCGATCCTGGCTGCGCCGAGCTCCCGCTCGATCTCGTTCGGCCGCGGTGTTCTCGTCGTCACGAAGAGCGGCGAGGCCGCCCTCGTCGTCAACCACCTGAGGCAACCCGCGCAGGGGAAGACGTACGAGGCGTGGATCAGCTCCGGCGGTGCGCCGAAGCCGGCCGGCACCTTCGGCGGCGGGAAGGTCGTCACGGTGCCGCTCGAGGGCTCTGTGCGGCCGGGTGCGAGCGTGCTCGTGACGGTCGAGCGCTCGGGCGGCGTCGACGCGCCGACACAGAAGCCGTTTTTGAGCGTCCAGAGCTAGAATCCCCCGCTTGCGTCGCCGTCGGATTCGCAAGCTCCGCCTTCTGGCGCTCGTTCTCATCCTCTTCGTCCTCGGCCTCGCGTCGTTCAGCTTCGGGCTGATCACCGCCGTGGCGAGCCAGGTTCCGAACTGCGATCCGCGGCGGGTGCCGCACGAGGTCGACGGGCACATCTACGCGAATGACAACCACACGATCCTGGCGACGCTGCGCGGTTCGCAAAGCCGCATCCTGGTCGACACGGATCAGATCTCGCCGATCATGCAACAGGCGATCGTCGCGGTCGAGGACAAGCGCTTCTACGAGCACAACGGCGTCGACCTCCGCGGCATCGCACGCGCCGTCTGGGCGGACGTCGCGCACCAGGGCGTCGTGCAGGGCGGGTCGACGATCACGCAGCAGCTGGTCAAGAACTCCTGCGTCACGACGGCACGCACGATCAGCCGCAAGCTGAAGGAGGCGGCGCTTGCGTGGCAGCTCGAGCAGCACTGGTCGAAGCTGCGGATCCTGACGGCGTACCTGAACACGATCTACTTCGGCAACGGCGCGTACGGGATCCAGCGCGCAGCGCAGACCTACTTCAACACCTCCGCCGAGCGATTGACGCTGCCGCAGGCGGCGCTGCTCGCCGGGATCCCGGCGGACCCGAGCCGGTACGACCCCGTCACCAACCCGAAGGCGGCGCGGGCGCGGCGGCTCGAGGTGCTGCAAGCGATGCTCTCCCAGGGCGACATCACCCAGGGTGACCTGGCACGCGCCGCACGCACGCCGCTCCCCCGCGCGCAAGACGTGCGCCTCCCCGGGATCCAGGGCCCCGCACCCTACTTCGTCAACTACATCAAGCAGCAGCTGATCGAGAAATACGGGACCCGCCGTGTCTTCGGCGGCGGCCTCAACGTGCAGACGACGATCGACCTGCGCCTGCAGAAGCTCGCGCGTCACGCGATCCAGAGCGTCCTCAAGGAGCCGAACGGCCCCTCGGCGGCGCTCGTCGCCATCCGGCCGCGAACCGGGGAGATCCTCGCCATGTACGGCGGCGACAACTTCCGCCAGAGCCAGTTCAACCTCGCCGTGCAGGGCGAGCGCCAGCCCGGCTCCTCGTTCAAGCCGTTCGTCCTCGCGACCGCCCTGCGGGAGGGCATCTCTCCATCGACGACGTTCCCGTCGAAGCCGGTGAGCATCTTCATCGGCGACAAGTACTGGCCCGTGCACAACTACGAGGGCGACTACATCGGCTCGGGCGACCTCGTCACGGCGACGGAAGTGTCGGACAACAGCATCTTCGCGCAGCTGACCAAGCTCGTCGGGCCGGCCAACGTCGCCAAGACGGCGCGCCGGCTCGGGATCACCAGGCACCTGAACCCCTACTTCGCGATCGGGCTCGGAGCGGACGCGGTCAGTCCGCTCGAGATGGCGCGCGCCTACTCGACGTTCGCGGACGACGGGATGCGCGTCGACGGCTCGGTGTTCGGCAACCGCCCGCGCGCGATCGCACGCGTGAGCAACGCGACCGGTCAGCTGATCGACAACAACCGCCCCGTCTACCGTCCCGTCCTGACACGCAACGACGACGCGCTGCTGACCAGCATCCTCGAAGGCGTGATTCGATCGGGCACGGGGAAAAAGGCGTGGCTGCCCAACCGCCCCGCGGCCGGTAAGACCGGGACGACCGAGAACTACGGCGATGCCTGGTTCGTCGGCTACACGCCGCAGCTCGCGACGGCCGTGTGGGTCGGCTACCCGAACAAGCTCAAGCCGATGCTGACCGACTACCACGGCGAGGCCGTCGCCGGCGGGACGTTCCCCGCCGAGATCTGGCGCACGTTCACGCAGCCCGCGCTCGCCGGGTCCGCGCCGGCGGCGTTCCC
Organism: Gaiellaceae bacterium; assembly: GCA_035262005.1. Lineage (GTDB taxonomy): Bacteria > Actinomycetota > Thermoleophilia > Gaiellales > Gaiellaceae > 3-1-20CM-4-69-9. The sequence continues at coordinate 9,449 of DATFTK010000116.1, forward strand.
GAGCTACACGTACGACTACGCGACGACGAAGAGCGTCACCTGGCGCGACGGCCGCCTGGAGCTCGACAACGGCCTCTGCCGCGACACGTCGCTCGTCTCGTACTTCTCCGGGCGCGGCCCCGGCCGCAAGGCGGACTGCAGGAAGAACGAGGTCGAGATCCCGCGCGTGGTCGGGATGACGCTCGGGCGCGCGAAGCTGCGGCTCGCGGGGCAGCCGCTGAGTGCAAACCTCGTCTACAAGCCGGCGGTGCCGAAGCAGCGCGTCGATCTCGTGCTCGACCAGTTCCCGCGGCGTGGGCATGCATCGTCCTGGGACACCGTCACGCTCGTCCTGGCCAAGCCGCTGCACGGCGTCGTGCCGCACGTCATCGGACTGTCCCTGCCGCAGGCGCGGTCGCGCTTACGGGCGCGTGGGCTCGTTCCGGGGATCGCGCGCTTCGCCGACGGACGGGCCGGACGGGTGCTCGCGCAAATCCCTGCCGCGGGCGTGGCGGCCGCTCCGCGGATGCAGGTCAAGCTCGTCGTTGGGCACGGCTGACGTAGGGGCTGTTCGCCTCGAGGTAACGCCAGCTCAGCTCGGTCGCGCGGGTGATGCCGATGCGCGGCGCGGTCACGATCTCCGGGATCTGCTTACGCCCGGTCAACCGGAACGGGTGCCGGTCGAGCGGAAGGCCGTCGTGCGCGCCCGTGATCCCGAGAGCCTGACAGAGCTTCCCCGGGCCCGAGCACAGCGCGCGGACGTCGTCCGCCCCGCGACGCTGCTGCATCTCGGCGACGCCCGCAGTCGGCTCGAGTGCGCGGATCAGCGCCGCCTCTGCCACGCCGACGCCGCCGCAGACGAGGTTCAGGCACCAGTGGATGCCGTACGACCGGTAGACGTACGCGTGGCCCGGCGGCCCGAACATCACGGCATTGCGGGCCGTGCGACCGCGGTAGGCGTGGCTCGCGGGATCCTCCTGATCGTAGGCCTCTACCTCGACGATGCGTCCGCCGACGCCGTCGACCAGCAGCGTCACGCCGATCAGGTCGGGCGCAACCTCATGCACGCTCCGCGCGAAGAAGCTACGTCTCAGCAACTGGCTTGCTCGCGTCGTAGCGGACGAGTGCCGGGAAGAGGGCTGCGAGCACGCCGCAGCCGAGGACGCAGAAGATGCCGCCGGATGCGATCGCGACGGTGAGGTTCGTCGCGTTGGCAAGCGCGCCGGCCTCGAGATTGCCGACCGACGGCGCGGCCGCGACCTGCATGAACTCGATTCCCGACACGCG
>DATFTK010000117.1:0-2246 GCA_035262005.1 Gaiellaceae bacterium
GCGCGAGGAAATCGGCGGCCGGGTGATCGTGCGAACCGGCAGGCGGATTCCCGGCGTGATTCCGCTCGGCGGCGTTCACGCGCCGATCTCGATCGTCCGGATGGCCGTCGGCGACGCGTACGGAGCGCAGGAGTGGCGCGAAGGCGAGGGCGACGACGAGATGGCGCTCCGCACCGAGCGGATCGAGCGGCGCATCTGCCTCTCCGTAGCCGAGTTCTCGTTCCGCCACGCAGCACAGGTCGGCGCGAAGGTGTTCGGGGGGCCGAAGTACACCGTCAGCCCGACCTACGAGGGAATGCTCAAGGAGGAGATGGACGCCGCGGCGGAGCGGCATCCGGACATCCCGTACGAGCCCCAGCTGATCGACGCGACGTTCGCGCTGCTGATCGCATCCACCGGCGACCCGCTCGTGATCCCCGCCCTGAACCGCGACGGCGACATCCTCTCCGACCTCGTGCTGCCGTTGTTCGGCTCCATCGCCGGCTCCGAGTCGCTCCTCGTCGCGTTCGACGAGAACTACGAGACGCGGGCGCTGATGGCCGAGGCGGCGCACGGAACGGCCCCGTCGCTCCGCGGCAAGAACGTTGCGAACCCGATGGCGATGATCCTGGCGGGCGCCGCGCTGCTGTCGAGCGGCGATGAGCGCGAGCGCAAGACCGGCCGCGCGATCCGCGAGGCCTGTCTCGAGGCGGTCGCGCAGGGCGTGCGGACGGCCGACCTCGGGGGCCACGCCCTGACGACCGAGTTCACCGACGAGGTGATCCGCCGCGTGAAGTCCAAACTGGAAGTCTGGTCTGCGCTCTAGATGGCGGCCGCGTCGGCGAGCACGCCGGCGCTCCAGGCCTCGAGGAACGCGCGCGCGATCTCCGGGTCGAACTGCGTGCCGGCGCAGCGCTCGATCTCGGCGAGCGCGTGGAAGGCGGGCAATGCCCGCCGGTAGGGCCGCGTCGACGTCATCGCATCGAAGGCGTCGACGACCGCGAGCAGTCGCGCTCCCTCGGGCACGTCTATTCCAGTGCGACGGGTCGGGTAGCCGGCTCCGTCCCAGCGCTCGTGGTGGAACAGGACGTACGGAGCCGCGTGCCGGGCCGGTATCACGGGCGCGATCAAGCGCACGCCTGCCGTCGGATGCGTGCGGATCTCGGCCAGCTCCTGCGGGCTGAGCGGGCCGCGCTTGTTGAGGATCCGCTCCGAGATCATGACCTTGCCGATGTCGTGCAGACGCGCGCCGAGGCAAAGCTTCTCGAGGCGGGCGCTGCTCCACCCCATCCACGTCGCCATCCTGACCGCGAGGTCGGTCACGCGCGTGCAGTGCGCCGCGGTCGACGGATCGCGCGCGGCTTGCGCTGAGGCGAGGGCGGCCAGCATCGGGCTGACCTCATTCCAGCTGCGCGGGCGAATCCCTTTAGGCGCCGACTTGGCGGCGCCGCAGAGAGGCCGGGCGAGCTCTGCTCGTCCGGCCGTCCTGACTGACGCAGACGGATTACGAACGCGGCGAATCTCCAGGACGCTGGTTGGCTAGCGCCAGATAGTTGTGATCGGCTTGGCTTGACGGGAGGCGCCGAGGGGCGGCAGCCCCCAGGCGTCCTCGATCGTCCGCAGGAGGCCGTAGTGGCTCGTCCGCGGGGCGAAGGAGACGCCCGGTTTGACGGCCGTGCCGAGCACGAGCGCCGGCACGTGGTTCGGGAGGGAGCCCTCGTCGAACGTCACGAAGATGGCCGTCTCCGGCAGCTCGAGCAGCGGGGGAATCGTGCGCGCGAGCCAGCGGTCGCCGGTGCGGACGGAGCAGTCGTGCATCGAGTGGCACATGTCGGGCACGATCAGCGCGAAGTCGGGCAGCGTCTGAGCGTGCAGGTCGGCCGCGAGCTGTGGGAACGGAACGACGTTCTGCCGTCGCGACGCGCTGCCGGCGATGTCGCGGAAGTAGAGAAAGGGATCGTGCTTCTTGGCGTAGCGGCCGGCGACCGGACCCGTGAAGCCGGGCCTCGGCAGCCCCTCGGCGTAGGTCTTCCACGTGTGCCCGGCCTGCTCGAGGGTGTCCGCGAGGTTGCGCGCCGAGACGCTGCAACTCGTGCAGTCGGTGCGGATCCCGTGCGTGGCGCCGGACACGAGCGCCAGGTAGTTGGGCAGGCTCGGGTGTGCGACTCCGTGGTAGTTCCGCAGCCGGGCGTAGCTGCGCGCAAGGCGCGTGAACGTCGGTGCGTCACGCGTGCCGATCACCTGCTGCTCCTCCTTGTTCTCGAACA
>DATFTK010000118.1:0-2312 GCA_035262005.1 Gaiellaceae bacterium
CGGGAGCGTTCGCGCAGTCGCCGTCTGCGCCGCGGGCGAGCGGCTCATCTCCGGGTGGCACTCCGTCGGCTTCTATACGGCGTCGGCGCCGAGCGCGGCGGTCGCGCGGAGCGTGACCGTCACGCAGCGCGCGCAAGGAAATCGCGTCGAGGTGCGGGCGCGCGCCGGCACCGGCGTCAACGGCGTTCGTCCCGTCGTGCAGGTCGGCGCAGTCTGTGGGGGCGGCTCGTGACGTTCGAACGTCCGTGGCTGCTGCTGTCGCTCTTGCTCGTGCCGCTTGCGATCGGCCTGTACGTGCTCGCCGAGCGGAGACGCATGCGCTACGCCGTTCGTTTCACGAATGTCGACGTGCTCGCCGGTGTGGTGGGCGGCCGCATCTGGCGCCGTTTCGTGCCGCTCGTCCTCTTTCTGCTCGCGCTCGCGGCCTTGTGCGTCGCGGTGGCGCGGCCGCAGCACACGACGCTCGTGCCGAAGGACCGAGCGACGGTGATTCTCGTCGTCGACGTCTCGCGCTCGATGGAGTCGAAGGACGTGAAGCCTTCGCGCATCGGTGCCGCGACTGCGGCGGTGCGGCTGTTCCTCAAGAAGGTGCCGGACCGTCTACAGGTCGGGTTGATCGCCTTCGCGGGCGATCCGGCCGTGGCCGCGCCCCCCACCACCGATCACAGCCTCGTGCGGCAGGCGCTCGACACGCTCGAGTGGTACCCGAGCTTCGGCGGCACCGCGATCGGCGACGCCCTCGCCGAGGCGGTGCGGCTCGGCGAGCAGGCGGTCGGCGCGGGCAACGGCAACCTCGCTTCGGTGACCGCCCCGCCGGCGAAGTCGTCCACGCACGGCCTCGTCTCGATCCTCTTCCTCTCCGACGGCGCACAGACGCGCGGAACGCTGCTGCCGCTCGAAGGCGCCGACCGTGCGAAAGCCGCCGGCATTCCCGTCTACACCGTTGCGCTCGGCACCCCGAACGGGACGCTCCAGTTCGGCGGCGGGCCGTCGCAGGGCTTTCCCGGCGGCTTCGGCTTCAGTCGCCAAGTTCCGGTTCCGCCGGATCCGGCGACGCTGCGTGCAATCGCGAATCACACCGGCGGCCAGTTCTTCGAAGCGCGCGACTCGAAGTCGCTCCGCGCCGCGTACTCGAGTCTCGGATCCCGCCTCGGTCGCAAGCCGGGCAAGTCGGAGATCACGTACGGGTTCCTGATTGCCGCCGCGGGCCTGCTGATCGGCGCGGGCCTGCTGTCGGCGGCGTGGTCTCCCCGCCTGCCGTAGCTAACCTCCCGCAATGCCCGAGGAGAAGGCCGAGCACCTGACGCAGGCGCAGAAGGAGCAGCTCGAGACCGAGCTCGCAGAGCTCGAGGGCCCGCGCCGCGCCGAGGTCGTGAAGGCGATTGCGACTGCGCGCGGCTTCGGAGACCTGTCGGAGAACTTCGAGTACCACGCCGCGAAGAACGAGCAGGGGCTGCTGGAGCGGCGCATCCGGATGCTGCGTGACCGCCTTCAGCGCGCGGTGATCGTCGACGAGACCGCTCGCGCGAGCGACACGGTCGGCGTCGGGTCGAGCGTGGAGATCGAGGACGAGCAGGGGGAGCGGATGCAGGTCGAGATCTCGAGTGTCGGGGGCGTGTCGCCGGACTCGCCGGTCGGCCAGGCGCTGATGGGGCGCAAGGTCGGCGACGAAGTGACGATCGAGGCGCCGCGCGGGGTGTGGCGGGCGCGCATCATCACGGTCGGCTGAACCTCGCGAAGTGCCGCGCAGGGACAGACGCGTGAAGGAAGCACGCCTCGCCGACGCCGGTCCCGGGCTCGTCCCGCAGAGCGATGGCTGGTTCGTGCTCAACGCCCGCGAGGCGGCATGGATGCTGCACGACGTCTTCGGCGCGCGGTGTGGTTTCGAGGCCGACGGGCGCATCGCCGACGAACGACCAGAGCTCGAGGTCCGATACCACCCGCAGCTCGGCTTCAAGCTGCACGTCCTCCAGCCGGGCAAGCCGAGCACGCTCTACCACCGTGAGTCGAATCAGGAGGATTTCCTCGTCTTGAGGGGCGAGTGCCTCCTGATCGTCGAAGGACAGGAACGGCGCCTGCGCACGTGGGACTTCTTCCACTGCCCGCCGAACACGACGCACTCGTTCGTCGGCGCGGGCGACGAACCGTGCGTGATCTTGATGGTCGGAGCGCGGACCGGCCGCGGCACGATCCTCTATCCGCGCGACGAGGTCGCGCTTCGGCACGGCGCCGGTGTCGAGCAGGACACGCCGTCGCCGCGCCAGGCGTACTCCCCCTTTTCGCACTGGCAGCTCGGTCGCCCTCCTGCCTGG
>DATFTK010000119.1:0-9890 GCA_035262005.1 Gaiellaceae bacterium
CTAGGGCCGAACAGCACGACGGCCGCGGCGGCGGCCGCAGCGACCCCGGCGACCACGCCGTAGCGGCCGATCGCGTCGGCGAGGGCTTTCCCGCCGTAGTACGCGACGAGCCCGACGGCGGTCGCCCACACGATCCCGCCCGCGGCGTTCCAGAAGAGGAAGCGCCACCAGGACATCTCCGTGATGCCCGCCATCCACGCACCGGTGACGCGGAGCCCGCCGAAGAAGCGTGCGAGGAAGACAGCCTTGCCGCCGTGTCGTTCGAAGAAGCGCTCCGCCGGAGGTAAGACGCGCTCCGTGTGGCGACGGATTCGCGCGGAGCGATAGAGGAGCGGCCGCGCGGCCTTGCGGCCGATCCAGTAACCGATGTTGTCGCCGATGATCGCGGCGACAGCGGCGACCGCGATCACGCCCTCGATCGAGAGATGATGCTCGGCCGCCAGCACCGCCGCGGTGATCAGGGCGGTCTCCCCCGGCAGCCAGAGGCCCGCGCTCTCGAGGCACACGATCGCGAACAGGAACCAGAGCCCGTAGTGCTCGATGAAGTGGGTCACCCGTCATCCAGGCTACGTAAGATCGCTGCGTGCGCATCGGCGTCCCGCGGGAGCTCGAGCCAGGCGAGCGCCGAGTGGCACTCGTCCCGGACGCGGTCACGCGCTTGGCAGGGGCCGGGTTCGAGGTCGTCGTCGAACCGGAGGCCGGCGCGGAAGCCTCGTTCCCGGACGACGCGTATCGCGAAGCCGGCGCGACGCTCGCCGACGCAGTCTGGGACGCGGACGCCGTTGCGAAGGTCCGCAAGCCGAGCGCGGACGAAGCGGCACGGCTGCGCAGCGGCCAGATCCTGATCGGGTTCCTCGAGCCGCTCACGGACGCGGCCGGGATCGAGCGGCTGGCCGACCACGGCGTGTACGGCTTCGCAATGGAGTCGATCCCACGCACCACGCGCGCGCAGGCGATGGACGCGCTCTCCTCGCAGGCAACCGTCTCCGGGTACAAAGCGGTGCTGATCGCCGCCGACCGGCTGCCTCGTTTCTTCCCGATGCTGATGACTGCGGCCGGCACCGTCGCGCCGGCGAAGGTGCTCGTCGTCGGCGCTGGGGTCGCTGGCCTGCAGGCGATCGCGACCGCGCGCCGCCTTGGGGCCGTGGTCGCCGGCTTCGACGTGCGGCCGGTCGTCCGCGAACAGGTCGAGAGCCTCGGCGCCACGTTCATGGATCTCGGCGTCGTCGGCGAGGAGACGGCGGGCGGCTACGCGCGCGAACTGACAGACGAGGAGCAGCGACGCCAGCAGGAGGGGCTCGAGGAGCGTATCCCGGAGTTCGACGCGGTCGTGACAACTGCGCTCGTGCCCGGCCGCGCGGCACCGCGCCTGATCCCTGCGAGCGCGGTCGCGAAGATGCGCCCCGGCTCGGTGATCGTCGACCTCGCCGCCGAGACCGGCGGCAACTGCGAGCTGACGCAGCCGGGCGAGATCGTGGAGCGCGACGGTGTCACGATCGTCGGCCTGACGAATATCCCCTCGACGATGCCGTTCCACGCCAGCCAGCTGTACGCGCGCAACGTGTCGTCGCTCTTGCAGCACCTCGCGCCAGACGGCCGGCTTGCGCTCGACTGGGACGACGAAATCACTGCCGGCGCCTGCGTGACGAGGCGGAAGGTGGCGGCATGAGCCACGGGCTCCTGCTCTCGTTCGAGATCACGATCCTCGTGCTCGCGATCTTCCTCGGCTTCGAGGTGATCTCGAAGGTGCCGACGCTGCTGCACACGCCGCTGATGTCCGGCACGAACGCGATTCACGGGATCGTGATCGTCGGCGCGATGCTCGTCGCGGGCGCGGACCACAAGGACACGCTGACGACGATCATCGGCCTGATCGCGGTCGTGCTCGCGTCGGCGAACGTCGTCGGCGGCTTCGTCGTGACCGACCGAATGCTCGAGATGTTCAAGAAGCGGGAGCGCAAAGAGCCCGACTCGTGAGTCGCGAGACCACGAACCTTCTCTACCTGATCACGATCGTGACGTTCGTGCTCGCGTTGCGGTTCCTGTCGAACCCCGCCACGGCGAGGCGCGGGAATCAGATCGGCGCGGTGGGCATGGTGATCGCGATCGTCGTGACGTTCCTCCAGGACTCAGTCATGAGCTACTGGGAGATCGGCGTCGGGATGGTGATCGGCGGCACCTTCGGCCTGGTCGCGGCGCGGAAGGTGCGGATGACGGCGATGCCGCAGATGGTGGCGTTGTTCAACGGCGTCGGCGGCGGCGCGGCCGCGCTGATCGCGCTGGCCGAGTTCCACAACATCGCGCCCGACCCCGGCACGCTGCAGAAGGACATCAGCGCGTCGATCGTGCTCTCGGCACTGATCGGCAGCATCTCGTTCGCCGGCTCGATGGTCGCGTTCGCGAAGCTGCAGGAGCTGATCGGCGGCCGGCCGATCGTCTATCCGCTGCAGCAGTGGACGAACGGGCTGCTGTTCGCAGCGATCGTCGCCGCGGGAGTCGCGATCGTCGCGGGCACCGAGCGGCAGTGGCTGATGTGGGCGCTCGTCGCGGGCTCTTTGCTGTTCGGCGTGCTGTTCGTGCTCCCGATCGGCGGCGCCGACATGCCGGTCGTCATCTCGCTGCTGAACGCCTTCACCGGCCTCGCCGCGGCCGCGACCGGCTTCGAGCTGGAGAACAACGTCCTGATCGTGAGCGGCATGCTCGTCGGCGCCTCGGGCACCTTGCTCACGATTCTGATGGGCCGCGCGATGAACCGTTCGATCGCGAACGTGCTGTTCGGTGCGTTCGGGCAGCTCGCGCCGTCGCCGGCGGGTGCTGCGGCCGGCGCGACGAACGGGCAGGTGCGCTCCGCCAGCGCGGAGGACGTGGCGGTGATGCTCGCGTACGCGCACAAAGTCGTGTTCGTCCCCGGCTACGGGATGGCGGTCGCACAGGCGCAGCACGACTTACGCGCCCTCGCCGACCTGCTCGAGTCCCGCGGCGTCGAGGTGTCGTACGCGATCCACCCGGTCGCAGGGCGGATGCCCGGCCACATGAACGTCCTGCTCGCCGAGGCGAACGTCCCGTACCCGCAGCTGAAGGAGATGGACGAGGCGAACGGCGAGTTTCCGCGCACCGACGTCGCGCTCGTCATCGGCGCGAACGACGTCGTCAATCCCGACGCGCGCAGCAACCACAGCAGCCCGATCTACGGCATGCCGATCCTGAACGTCGACCAGTCGCAGCAGGTGGTCGTCCTCAAGCGCAGTATGAATCCGGGCTTCGCCGGAATCGACAATCCGCTCTTCCTGAACCCGAAGACGGTGATGCTGTTCGGCGACGCGAAGGAGTCGATCGAGAAGCTGGCCGCGTCGGTCAAGGCCGTCTGAGCGGCGCGCCGCCTACGATTGCCACGTGATCTGGAAGGTGCTCTTCTGGGCGTCGTTGGGCGCGCTCGTGTGGACGCAGGTCGGCTATCCGCTGTTCGCTGCGCTGCTGGCGCGGCTGCGCGGGCGCCCCGTCCGCAAGGGCGACTTCACGCCGCGCGTCAGCGTCATCGTCGCGGCGCACAACGAGGCCGCCGTGATCGAACGTCGGCTCGAGAACCTGCTGGCGCTCGACTATCCGCCGGAGTTGCTGGAGATCGTCGTCGCGTCCGACGCGTCGACGGACGGGACTGACGCAATGGTCGAAGCCGTCGCGGCGCGCGAGCCGCGCGTTCGGCTCCTGCAAGCGCCGCGCGGCGGGAAGGTCGCGGCACAAAACCTGGCAGTCCGGGAGACGGACGGCGAGATCGTCGCCTTCTCGGACGCGAACGCCCAGTGGAAGCCGGACGCGCTGCGCAGGCTCCTCAGCAACTTCGCCGACCCCGACGTGGCATACGTCTGCGGCGGCCATTTCTACGAGGCGGCCGACGGCACGAACCGCGAGGGCACGTACTGGCGTTGGGAGGCGTGGCTGCGGCGCAACGAGTCGCAACTCGGGTCCATCACCGGCGGGATCGGCCCGATCTATGCCGTGCGCCGCAGCGACTACGTCGACGTCGACCCGCGCTTCGGCCACGATCTCGCGCTGCCGTACCTCATGGTCCAGCATGGCCGCCGCGCTGTCTTCGAGCCCGAGGCTGTGGCGTGGGAGAAGCCGTCACGGGACATCGAGGACGAGTACCGCCGCAAGGTGCGGATGTTCGAGCACTGCTGGCTCATCGTCCTGCGGGGCAAGATGCTCCGCCGGCTCGGGCCGACGTATCTGCTCGAGATCGTCTCGCATCGCCACCTTCGCTACGCCAGCGGGCTGTTGCATCTCGTCCTGCTCGGAACGTCGATCGCGCTCGTCCGCGACGGTCTGATCTACGACATCGCACTCGCGGCACAGCTGATGCTGCTGCTCGCCGCCGCGCTGGGCGTCGGGATCGCGCGCTACTACGTGCTCGTGACGTGGGCGACCGTCGTGTCGCTGGTCCGCTACCTCCGCTTCGGAGTCCCCGCCGTCTGGGCGAAGGCAGAAGGAACGCGGTGAATCGGGCGCTCGACGCCGCGCTCGGAGGCGTTGGGCTCGCCGTCGCGGGTCCGGTGCTGGCGGCCGCGGCCGTCGCGATCAAGCTCGACGACGGCGGCCCGGTCTTCTACCGCCAGCGGCGCGTCGGGCTGCAGGGCAGGGAGTTCGAGCTGCTCAAGCTGCGGACGATGCGGGTCGGCGCCGAGCGGCAGGGCGCTGGGTATGCCGTGAACGAGGGCGACCCGCGCATCACCCGTGTCGGGCGCGTGCTGCGGCGGTTGTCGCTCGACGAGATTCCGCAGCTCTGGAACGTCGTGCGCGGCGACATGAGCCTCGTGGGGCCCCGCCCCACGCTGGCGTACCAGGTGGCTGAGTACACGCCGCGCCAGCGACGTCGGCTCGACGTGAGGCCCGGGATCACCGGCTGGGCGCAAATCCACGGGCGGGCGCGGCTGCCCTGGGACGAGCGCATCGAGCTGGACGTCTGGTACGTCGAGCACCGTTCGCCGCTGCTCGACCTGAGGATCCTCGCGCGCACGCCTGCCGCGCTGTTCGCCGGCACCTACAAGGGCGACACCGGCGGGTGGCAGCGGTGATCCGCTTCTTCAGCGGCGCGCACGTGCGGGAAGCGGTCTCGCCGGAGCGCGCGCTCGAAGCGGTGCGGGAAGCATTCGTCGCGTACGCGCGCGGCGAGTGGACGATGCCGCCGAAGGTGTACGTGCCGGCCTATCCGGCGGGAGACTTCCGTGCGATGCCGGCGCTCGGCCGCGGGCACGCACTGCTGAAGTGGGTGACGTCCTTTCCCGGCAATCCTGCGCAGGGCCTGCCGACCGTGACCGGGCTCGTGCTGCTTTCCGACGCGACGAACGGGATGTTGAAGGCGGCGCTCGACGCCGGCGCGGTGACTGCGTTGCGCACCGGTGCCGCAGCCGTGCTGGCCGCGGAGACGCTCGGGCGCGACGATGCGGTGACGGCGGCCGTCATCGGAGCCGGAGTCAACGGCGAGGCGGCGGCGCGAACATTTGTCGCGCGCGGACGGCGCGTGCTGCTATGGGACGTCGACCGTGTGCGCGCAGAGGTCGCGGCCGAGGCGCTCGGGACGGAGATTGCAGCCAGCCGCGACGAGGCGCTCGCCGCCGACGTGATCGCGACCGTCACGCCCGGTCGCGACGTCGTGTTGACGGAGGCCTCGCTCCTGCCGGGGCAGCACGCCAGCCTGATGGGCGCCGACGGGCCGGGAAAGGCCGAGATAGCGGTCGGCGAGCTGGGGCGCGTCCGCGTCTTCTGCGACGACTGGGAACAGGCGTCGCACAACGGCGACCTCGTGCACGCCGTCGAGGCGGGCGTGCTCACGCGGGAGGACGTCACTCAGCTCGGCGACGTGCTCGCAGGGACGGCCGGCGGCCGTGAGTCGAGCGACGACATCACCGTCTTCGACTCGACGGGTCTCGCGATTCAGGACCTCGCGATCGCGCTTGCGGCGATGGAGCAAGCCGACGCACTCGACCTTCCGGGCCTCGATCTTTAAACGGGCCGAAGGTGCTCGCCGGCTGGCGGCGGGCCTGCGCGAGGTGGCATCAGGCCGAACAGCGAAAGCGAGTACGGCAGGTAGCCGCCGGACTTCATCTCCGTCGTGTGCGCCCACCTGCCGACGAACTCACTCACGGGAGCATCGGGGTTCAACTTCTTCACGGTGCGATAGAGCCGGCCCGATTCGTTTCGCTGGTCGGTGACGACTCTGTCGCGCGTGCTCCACCAGATCTGCAGCGGGACAGCCGAGAACGCGATCTTCCGCGCCCAGTCGAGCGGGCTCCGAAGGGCATACCCGCGGGGGTCGGTCAGCGGCGTGCCGCCGATCTCGTCGCGTGCGAGCTTCTGCAGGCCGCTGCCCATCGGTTGCCCCACGAACGCGCGATATCGAGCCGCCATGTTGGTCGGCGCATCGAATGCGGCGGCGCCGGCGAGCAGATGAGGGTATCGCGCGACGAGCAGCAGGGTCTCCTGGCCGCCCATGCTCCCGCCGTATGCGTACACGCGGTGGCGATCGACGTGTAGCCACGGCAGTGCGTCCTCGACGAGGTCCGGCATGCGCGCAAGGTCGCGAATCTCGCCCGGGTCGCCCCACGAGAACAACGTCAGCGCTCGGCCTTGCCCCTCCGGATTGACGACGGCGAAGTCGCCGGTCGCAGGCAGCCGCCCCCAGCGTCTGATGTTCTCCTTCCCCCCGACACCGCGCCCGTGCGGCGAGATCACGAGCGGGATCGGCGGCGAGCCGTCCACGCCATAGTCCGCCGGGACGATCACGTAGGCGCGGCGGAGCAAACCGTCGTGCGCCCGGTACGAGATCGGGATCACGCGCACTGCCCGCGAGTGCCAGGCAGCGGCGGTCGGGGCCGCTGAGATCGTCGTGATCGCGGCTAGCGCGAGGAGGAGCGCCGCAAACTTCGCCACGAACACAAGGTAAGCCGCGCTCCGGCCGTTTCCTGTGAAGTCAACGGAGGCTTAACGGAACGGCAACCGGACTACACGTGCTGCACGATCCGCGCCGGCGAGAAGAGCTGCAGCAGCGGGTCGTCACGGCCGAGTACCGCGCCGGCGACGAGCTCGCCGCAGAGCAGGCCGAAGACGTTGCCGTGGCCGGAGTACCCGGCGGCGACCCAAACCCCGTCGTGGCCCGGCACCGGGCCGACCAACGGGAGCAAGTCCTGCGTCAGCCCGAAGATTCCGGCCCAGCGATGGGTGATGGTCGGCAGCTCGCCGAGCAGCTCGACGAGGAAGGCGTCAAGGGCGTCCTGGATCGGCTGCGTCGTCGTCTCGTCGTCCGTCATCTCCGTGAGGATCGAGAAGTCGCGGAAGCCGCCGAGGACGATCCTGCCGTCCCCGAGCTGCTGCCAGTAGTCGAAGCCGTGCCGCGCGTAATGCGGGCACTCGAACAGCCGCTCCTGGAGCGGCGCAGTCGCGACGACCTGGCCTCGCGCGGGCCACAACGCCTCGTCGAGCTCAGACAGGAGCCCGCGTCCGCAGCCGTCGGTCGCGATCACGACCTGCGCGGCGTCGATGTCGTCGAGCGACTCGACGCGGTGGTGGTCGACGAAGGCGGCACCGGCGTTTGCCGCGCGGTCGGCCAGGTGTTGGACGAAGCCGGCCGGCTGCAGCGAGCCGTCGGTCGGGTGGAAGATGGCGCCGCGGAAGTCCGGCCGGAGGTGCGGGAGCTCATCGCGCCACTCGGCGGCGAAGCCGTCCTCCCGCAGGGCGTCGTATTCGGCGCGGATCTCGGCGCGCTCCTCGAGGTCGGCGGCGAGCCGCAGACTGCCCGTCCGCTGGAAGGCGTCGCCGGCAAGAGCCTCGACGCGGTCGACGGCCTGCTCGGTACGCCGCCAGAGCTCCCGGGCTTCGTCTGCCCCGTAGGTCTCGCGCGCGACGTCGTAGCGTGCGGCCGCGCCTCGGAGTGCGAAGCCGCCGTTGCGGCCGCTCGCGCCTTCGCCGACGCCGCGCGCGTCGTAGACGCGCACACGCTTACCTTCGGCGGCGAGCGCGGCAGCGCAGGCACAGCCGGTGATGCCGGCGCCGATCACCGCGATGTCGACCTCGTCGAGCTCCCGAGCGGCGACGGTAGGACGCAACTCGGTGAGCCAGAAGGGCTCCGTCTGCACGCCGCGATGCTACGCGAGCGCCGGACGCTCAACCCGTGGGTATGAACCCGGTCTGCTCGATCACCGCCTCGGCGGCCGTTGCGATCCGCTCGTGTCCTACCGCGTTCGGATGGTCCCCGTCGTTCGAGAGGTAGTGGGTTTCGTCGTAGGCGTAGTCGGGGCCTTTGAACGCGGCTCGGAGGTCGACGTAGGCCGAGCCGCTCTTTGCGGCGGTCGACTTGATCACTGCGTTGACCTCGTCCGTCATCTCCTCCGCCGCCGCGACATACGCGGCGCCCTGCGCCTGTGCGTACGTGCCGCCGAGCCAGACGCTCCAGTAGTCCAGGAGCACGACGAGAACGTGGCGCCGCGAGGTCAGCTCGTGCACGCGGCGCACGACTGCCGCGAGATTCTGCTCGATCGCCGGGATCCGCGGCGTGTAGCAGCTGACGTCGGAGCCGCACCGGCTCGTGTGGGCGACGTCGTTCGCGCCCACCTCGATCTCGACGACATCGGCCGCACTCACCTGCTCGGTCACGTCGCGGTCGGACGTCAGCTGCTCGAGCACGTCGGAGCTGGTCGCTCCCGCAACGGAGTCGTTGGTCGCGTTCACCGTCTGGCCGCTACTCGCAGCCAGCTTGTCCGCGGTGAGGGGCGGGTACGGCCTGCAATCGCAGTTCGTCCCTCGTGGCACCGAGTCGCCGAGCGCGACGATCGACCATGTGCGATTGCGAGCCGATGAGGACGTCGAGCATGCGGTCGCGACGCAACACAGCGCGATGAGGCCTGCCGCGACACCCAAGCGGCGCACGGCCATGTGTCGTGAATCTAGTCGCTGGCCACGAGGCAGGTCGCTCGATACGTCCCGTCGCCCTCCGACGCGAGGCCGGTCAGCTCGAGCTCGGCCAGCTCGACTGCGATCTCGGCCGGGGTGCGGCCGGTCGACCGCACGAGCTCGTCGGCCGTCGCCGGCAGCAGCGCGAGCAGCGGGTGCGATGGCGCGGGCGTCGGCTCCGATTCGATGCCCAGTGCCTCGAGCACGTCCGCCGCGCTCGTGAGCGGCGTCGCCCCGATCCGGAGCAGGGCGTTCGTGCCAGCCGACAGCGACGACGTGATCTCACCGGGGACGGCGAAGACCTCGCGGCCGTCGTCCAGCGCGAAGTCGGCGGTGATCAGCGCGCCGCTCCGCTCGCGCGCCTCGACGACGATCGTCGCCAGTGAGAGGCCGGCCACGATGCGGTTCCGTGCCGGAAAGCGGTACGGCGACGGTGCGACTCCTGGCTCGTACTCGGACACGATCAGCGAGCGCTCGGCGATCGCACGAGCAAGCGACGCGTGCGCGGCCGGGTAGTCCCGGTCGATGCCGCAGCCGAGGACGGCGACTGTGTGTCCGTCCGTTTCGAGCGCACCACGGTGCGCTTCGCCGTCGACGCCGCGTGCGAGACCGCTGACCACGACGACGCCGGCCGCGGCGAGCTCCCGGCCGAGCATCCTCGCGACCTGTGCGCCGTACGGTGAGCATGCACGTGCCCCGACGATCGCAACCGCAGGTCGAGCGAGCAGCTCCGGCTCGGCGACTCCCCGCAGGTAGAGGCGCTGGGGCGGATCGTGGATCGCGCGGAGCAGCGGTGGAAGCTGGTCCTTACGCAGCCAGCTCACTCGGCGCCCGGTAGGTGAGTGCTTCGGCAACGTGAGCCGCCTCGACCGACTCCGCGGCCGCAAGTGCCGCGATCGTTCGCGCGACGCCGGCGACCTTCGCGCGACCCCGCCCCGACAGGCGCA
>DATFTK010000120.1:0-15157 GCA_035262005.1 Gaiellaceae bacterium
GGGAAGACCTGAAGATCGGGATCGAGCACCTCCACGCCTGGAAACGGATCGCGCTCGTCACCGACATCGGCTGGATGACCCACCTGACGGATCTCTTCGGCTGGATGACACCGGGAGAGACGAGGACGTTCCCGCTCGAGCAGCGAGACCAGGCGATCCAGTGGCTGACCGAGTAGCGGCCGGGGCTTCTACATCCCCATCGCGTGGTACCCGGAGTCGACGTAGAGGATCGTCCCCGTGACGTTCTTCGCGTCGTCCGACAGGAGGTAGCCGGCAGCGGCGCCGACGTCGTCGGCGTCGACGTGGCGATGCAGCGGCGAGCGCTCCTCGACGATCGCCTCCATTGTCGGGAACCCGGCGATCGAGCGCGCGGCGAGGGTGCGGACCGGCCCGGCCGAGATCGCGTTCACGCGGATGTTCTTCTGTCCCAGGTCCCACGCGAGGTAGCGAACGGACGCGTCGAGCGCGGCCTTCGCGACGCCCATGACGTTGTAGTGCGGCACCGCGCGCTCACCGCCGAGATACGTCATCGTCAGGACCGAGCCGCCGCCGGCCGCCTCCAGCAGCGGCTCTGCCGCGCGCGCGCACGCGACGAGCGAGTACGCACTCACGTCGAGCGCCAGCCAGAAGCGGTCGCGAGGTGTGTCGGTGAAGCGTCCCTCCAGGTCCTCGGCCGCTGCGAACGCGACCGAGTGGACGAGCAGGTCGAGCTGCCCGCCGAACGTGTCGGCGACCTCGCCGAAGACGCGTGCGACGTCGTCGTCGGAGCGGACGTCGCACTCCGTCACGAGCGGGCTCGCCACGGACTCCGCGAGCTCGCGGACGCTCTTCTCGATCCGCTCGCCCTGGTACGTGAACGCGAGCTGCGCGCCGCCGTCTGCCAGCCGCTTCGCGATCGCCCATGCGATCGAGCGGCGGTTCGCGACCCCCAGAACCAGCCCGCGCTTTCCTTCGTACGCTCCCATCCTGGGCGAGCATACGAGGTAGGTTCTCCGCCTTGCGCCGCGTCGGCGTGATCACCGGAGGCTCGAGCGGGATCGGCGCGGCCCTGGCGCGCGCCCTCGCCGCGCGTGACTGGCACCTCGTGCTACTGGCGCGGCGCGAGGACCGCCTGCGCGTCCTCGCCGAAGAGATCGGAGCCGAGTACGAGCTCTGCGACGTCGGCCGGCGCGACGACGTCGAGCGCGTGGCCGCGAGCGTGACGGAGCGGCATCCGCAGCTGCAGCTGCTCGTGAACAGCGCCGGAATCCCGGGGCGGCGCGGATTCGCCGAGATCGACCTCGACCGGCTCGAGGAGGTGCTGCGCGTGAACTACCTCGGCGCCGTCTGGTGCCTGCGCGCCTTCCTGCCCGCGCTCGACGCCGCCGGGCGCTCGGATGTCGTGAACATCGTCTCCGTGGCCGGCGCCGTCGCCTTCGCTCCCTCCGGGCCGTACTCGGCATCGAAGCACGCCGAGCTCGCCTTCTCGCGCTCGACGGCGGCGGAGCTGCGCGCGCGCGGCATCCATGTCCACACGGTCAATCCGGGGTTCGTCGAGACCGAGGGCTTCCCGCAGGCGACGGCTCTACGCAGCCCCGTCGTCCGGCGGCTCGTCGTCGGGCCGGAATACGTCGCGACCCACGTCGTGAAGGTGCTCGACCGCGACAAGCGGGAGACGTTCGTGCCGGCGTGGTATCGCCTGGCGGCCGTCGCGCAGGCGCTCGTGCCGGGGCTCGTGGCGCGGGCCGTCTCGCGCTCCGGCTACCGCCAGAGCTAACGCCGCAGCAGGTACCAGGCGCTCTCGGCGACGTACGCATCCGGCCCGCCCGGCGAGAGCCCCCGGGCGCGCTCCGCGTCCTGGCCCTCGCAGCCGGCCAGCGAGAGGTAGTAGCCGAGGTCGCGGCGGTGGCTCTGATAGTGCGTCTGCAGCAAGACGAGCCCGTTCGCCTCGAACAGCTGCCGGAAGTCGACGTCCGGCAGGGTCCGCGTGTGCGAGGGATCGCGCGCGCGCTCGAAGCGGTCGAGCTCGAGCGCCGCGAGTGGATCGACCGGCGCGATCTGGTCGTCCACGAAGATCTGTCCGCCCAACCTCGTCACGCGCGTCATCTCGGAGACGACCGGCTCCGGATGTAGGACGTGATGCAGCGTGCGGCGAGTGCAGACGAGATCGAACGAGCCGAGCTCGAACGGCAGGCTCGTCGCATCGCCCTCGACGAAGCTCGCGTTCGCGGGCGACTGCGCGCGTGCGCGCTCCAGCAGTTCCGGGACGACGTCGACACCGACGACCTCGCGCACGAGCGGCGCCAGCGCGAGCGCCAGCGTCCCTGCGCCGGTGCCGACGTCGAGTGCGCGCTCGTCGCCTCGCGGGCCGACGAACGAGCGCAGCTGCTCGCGCACCATCTCCACCTGGTCACTCGCATGCTCGGCCACACGGTCCGCGGTTGCGCGGAAGCGTGCACGCACTTGGTCGGTGTTCGATTCCTCAGTCATCGACGACGGTGCGACGTGCACGGAGAGGGCCGCTCTCCACGCCGCAGACGAGCTCATAGTTGATCGTCCCGGCGACGCGAGCATGACTCTCGGCGAGGACACCGTGCCCGAGCAGGACGACCGGCGCTCCCTCCGGCAGGTCGCGCGGCAGCCGCACTGCGAAGGAGTCCATCGAGATCGTCCCGACAACCGGGCAGAGCTCGCCGGCGATGCGCACCTCCGTTCCGGTCAGGTCGCGCGAGAAGCCGTCGCCGTACCCGACGGGGACGATGCCGATCCACGTCGGCTCCTCCGCGACGAAGCGGCGGCCGTAGCCCGTGCTCTCGCCGGGCAGGAGCTGCTTGACCTGGGCGAGGAAGCTCTGCCACAAGAGGACGGGCTCGAGCCCGTCCTCCCGCGGGTCGCTGTCGAACGGCGAGAGGCCGTAGATCGCGACGCCGCAGCGGACGGCGTCGAAGTGCGACTCGGGCAGGCGTAGCGTCGCCGCGCTGTTGGCCGCATGGCGGGTGAGATGTGAGTACTCGTCGGTCGCAGCGCGGAAGCGTTCCAGTTGCGCACGCGCGAAGTCGAGGTCCGAGTCGGCGGTTGCGAGATGCGTCATCAGCCCGACGACGTCGACCGGCGGCGCGGGCAGCTCCGACAGCCCGTAGCGCCCCATCCCCGTGTCGAGCTTCAGATGCACGGGAACGCCTTCCGGAATCTCCTCGTTCGCGATCGCGAGCTCAAGCGCCGCTTCACGCGCGTGCGCGATCTCGCGGCTCGAGCTCGCCGGCCCGAGCACGAGAATCCGCTCGAGGCCGAACTCGCCGCGCAACGTGAGCCCCTCTGGGATCGTGGCGACGCAGAGCCCCGTTGCGCCGGCAGCGAGCGCGGCGGCTGCGGCGTCGACCATCCCGTGGCCGTACCCGTTCGCCTTCACCACCGCCCAGAGCTGCGCACCGTCTGCAGCCGCGACGAGCGTCTCCACGTTGCGCCGCAGCGCGCCGAGGTCGACCGTTAGCTCGGAGCGGTGCATCAGGCGAGCACGTCGGGCAGCGCGTCGATCAAGTCCGAGGCGACGAGACCGCGCTCCGGGCCGAGCTCCGCGGCGCGACCGTGCGCGAACGTGCCGGCCGCCGCCGCGAGTCGCGCGTCCACGCCCTTCGCGAGAAACGCGGCGACGATGCCCGTGAGCACGTCGCCGCTCCCGGCAGTGGCGAGCGCGGGAGTGCCAGAGGCGGAGACGAGCACGCCTTCGGCCGGCGCCGCCACCAGCGTGTCGGCGCCTTTGAGCAGCACGACGCAGCGGAAGCGGTCGACCGCCGCCTGCACGGCCTCGAGGCGGTGCGCGTCGACCCAGTCCGAGTCCCTCCCGAGCAGGCGCGCAAGCTCGCCGGAGTGCGGTGTAAGCACGCGCGGCGCGGGCCAGTCGTCCGGCTCGAGCTCGAAGAGCGCGTCGGCGTCAACGACCGCGGGCACCTGCACCTCGCGCAGCAGGCGCGCGACGAGCGCGCGCTCGCCATCGCCCCGTCCGAGCCCGGGTCCGATCGCGACCGAGCTTGCACGTTCGGCGAGGCGGTCGACCTCCTGCAGCGTTGCCTTCACCGCCTCGAGCACCCGCGCCTCGACGATCGGAAGCGTCTCCGGATGGGTCGCAACCGCGACGTAGCCGGCGTCGGCGCGGAACGCCGCTTCGGTCGCGAGACAGACGGCGCCGGACATTCCGGGCGAGCCGCCGACGACGAGCACGGTGCCGGCGCTGTACTTCGTGTCGCTCTCGCGTTTCCGCGGAACGAGCGCGAGGACCTCCTCCGTCACCAGGCTGTTGCGCGTCTCGCCGGTCTCGATCCCGATGTCGACGACCTCGACGGCGCCGGCGTGGAAGCGCCCCGGTGCGACGGCGAGCCCGACCTTCGGCGCGTGCATCGTCACCGTCACGTCCGCGTTGACGACAGCGCCCGCGACCTCGCCGGTCGAGGCGTCGACGCCCGACGGGAGATCGACCGCGACGACCGGCGCGTCCGCAGTATTGATGCCCTCGATCAGCGCCGCCGCGTCCTCCCGGGGAGCGCCGTGGAAGCCGGTCCCGAACAGGGCGTCGATGACCACGTCCGCGCCCTCGAGCCGCTCGCTCGCCTCCAGGCCCGCCTCGGCGAGCACCTGAAGCGCGATGCGCCCGTCGCCCCCGTTCGCGCCCTTGCCGCACACGGCCGCGACGCGCCGCGCGTCCGGGAAGCGGTGCAGCACTGCGTCCGCAACCCCACGACCCGCCCGTTCCATCATGGTCTCGACGTCATGGCCCTGCTCGGCGGCGCGCATCTCGTCCGCCGTGTAGAGCGGCGCGAACATCACTCCACGATTGCGACTGCGTTCGCCAGTTCGCGCGAATGCGTCATCGAAAGGTCGATCGAGCCGGCGCCGCGCGTCTCGGCCCAGCGCGCGACCCGGCCGCTCAGCCTCACCGAGGGCTTCGGCCGTCCGGAGATCTCGACGTCGAGCCAGGCGAAGGCACGCGCAACGCCGAAACCGAGGGCCTTGCCGACCGCCTCCTTGCCGGCGAAGCGGCCGGCATAGCTCTGCGCCGGATTCGGGCGGGAGTCGCAGTACGCCTGCTCGGCCTCGGTGAAGCACCGCTCGCGAAAGCGCGGATAGCGCTCGAGCGCTCGCCGGATCCGCTCGATCTCGATCAGGTCGACGCCGACGGTCATCCGTGCTCCTCCAGCCAGTCCGGCAGCTGCGCGATCGAGGAGATGATGCCGTCCGGGCGGATCGCCGTCGCTTCGACGGCGTCCGGACGGAACTTGCCGGTGCGCACGAGGATCGTCCGCATCCCGTGCGCCTGCGCGCCCGCGATGTCGGACTCGATGTCGTCGCCGACCATCCAGGTCAATCCCGCGTCACCGTCGAGAGCCTGGAGCGCCGCCTCGAAGTACGCGGTCGACGGCTTCCCGAGCACCGTCGCCTCGATCTCCGTCGCGTACTCGAGCCCGGCAACGAACGCGCCGGCGTCGAGCGCGGGCCCGTGTTTCGTCTGCCACCACCGGTTCTTGTGCAGGCAGTAGAGCTCCGCGCCGCCCTCGAGCTCGTGGAACGCCCGCGCCAGGTTCATGTAGCTGAAGACGAGGTTCGTCTCAGGCGTCTCGTCCGCGCCGCCGACGAGCACCGCCTCTGCGTCCTCGCCGACGAGCTCGATTCCCTCCAGCTCGCCCACGATCGCGTGCATCGTCAGCGCCAGCACCCGGCGGCCCTTCAGCGTCGCGGCCGCCGCCCGCGGGGTCGTCTGGAGCTCCTCGTCGTCGAGCTCGATCCCCATGCTGCGCAGTTCCTCGGCGAGCGCCGCCCGCGTCTGGGTGGTGTTGTTGGTGACGAAGCGGAGCCGGTGGCCGTCCTCGCGGAGGCGCTTGACCGCCTCCGCGCCGCCGGCGATCGGCTCGCGCGAGACGTGGAAGACGCCGTCGACGTCCAGGAGAATCGCCGCCATGGACGGCGAGTCTATTCGGGTCACCCGGTCGGTCGTTCTCCCGCTGAGCGAAGTGCGCTTCCGCACCTCCCGCTCGAGCGGTCCCGGCGGCCAGCACGCGCAGAAGTCCGAGACACGCGTGGAGGCGCTCTTCGACGTCGAGGCGTCAGAGGCGCTGACCGAGACGCAGAAGCGCCGCGTCATCGGTCGCGCCGGGCCGGTCCTCCGAGCGATCGCGCAGGACGAGCGCAGCCAGGCTCGGAACCGCGAGCTTGCAGTCGAGCGGCTCGTCGAGCAGCTCCGCTCCGCGCTTCGCGTCGACCGGAGGCGGGTGCCGACGAAGCCGACCGCTGCCGCGAAGGAGCGACGACTGGAGCAGAAACGGCGCCGCTCTCGGACCAAGCGGCTCAGGAGGATGCCCGACGAGTAACCGATCCGGCGCCTCCTGCGTTTACGACTTGAAGGCAATGGCGCCGATCTCGGTCACCCTAGCTCCCCGGGATCCCCCGGCCGCAGTCGTCGCGCTGGTGGGCGAGCACGACGCCTATTCGGCCGGGCGGCTCGAGGGCGAGCTGGCCGTCCTGCTCGAGGAGGGGCGCCGGATCGTCGTCGATCTGCGCGACACCGAGTTCATCGACTCGTCGACACTCGCGACACTGCTGGCCGGCCGCCGCAAAGCGAAAGCAGCGGGCCTCGGCTTCACCGTCGTCTTGCCGCGATGGAGCTATACGCAGGTCAATCAGCTGCTCGACCTGACCGGGCTGGGGTCGAGCTTCGCGATCTACGACACCGTGGCCGACGCGCTCGCTGCCGCGCGCTCAGGCAACACTGGTTCCGTCCGGCCTGCCGCGTAGCCTGCGCCGCGGATGGATCTCGAACCGCTGCGCCGCGGCTTCGCCGAGTTCGTCGGGACGTTCACGCTGATCTTCATCGGCGCAGGCTCGATCCTCACGCTGACGAAAGTGTTCGAGCCGGCCACGAACGGCAACTCGCAGGCGCTCGGCGTCTATGGGGGCCTGACGCTCGTCGCGGTCGCGTTCGCGCACGGCCTCGCGATCGCCGTGATGGTTTCCGCGGTCGGCCACATCTCGGGCGGCCACTTCAACCCGGCCGTCACGTTCGGCTTTCTCATCACTCGCCGGCTCGCACCGACGCTCGCGCTCGTCTACTGGAGCGTGCAGCTGCTCGGCGCGACGGCTGCTGCGCTGCTGCTGCGCTGGTTCTATCCGGCGAGCGTCCGCGCGACGACACACATGGGCGCGCCGTCCCTCGCCGGCGGAATCAACGTCTGGCAGGGCGTGGTGATCGAGGGCGTCCTGACCTTCTTCCTCGTCTGGGTCGTCTTCGCCACGGCCGCCGACCCCGGCGGGGCGTTCAAGTCGATCGCCGGCCTTGCGATCGGCCTGACGATCACGCTCGACATCCTGATGGGTGGCCCCTTGACCGGCGCTGCCATGAACCCGGCACGCGCGTTCGGGCCCGAGCTCGTCGCCAGGTACTGGACGGACGCGTGGGTCTGGTATGTCGGCCCGCTCGTCGGCGGTGGCATTGCGGCGCTCGCCTACGAGTTGCTGTACCTCCGTCCGCCTGCGCCGCTCCCCGTGGGCTCGCCCGAGAGCGGCGTGATCGAGCCGCGCCCGGGCGACAGCGCCGCCTCGTAGCAAGGCCGGGGTCAGGCCCCGTTATTCCACCGTCACCGTCTTTGCCAGGTTTCGAGGCTGGTCGACGTTCAGGCCGCGGAGGCGGGCGATCCGGTACGCGAGCAACTGCAGCGGGAGCACGGCCAGGACGGCCTGGAGGAACGCAGGCGTCCGCGGGACGTAGATGACGTCGTCCGCATGGTGCTGGATGTCCTCGTTGCCGTCGGTCGCGATCGCGATCACCTGCGCGCCACGCGCCCGCACTTCCTGGATGTTCGAGACCACCTTGTCGTAGACGACCTTCTGGTCGGTCGCGATGCAAACGACCGGCGTGTCGGAGTCGAGCAGCGCGATCGGCCCGTGCTTCATTTCGCCGGCCGAGTAGGCCTCGGTCGGGATGTACGAGATCTCCTTCAGCTTCAGCGCCCCTTCGAGCGCGACCGGCAAGCCGATGTGACGGCCGAGGTAGAGGAAGAACGGCTTCTGGTAGTGACGCTCCGCGATCTCTTCGATCGGGTGGTTGCCGTCCAGGAACTGCTCCATCCGCTCCGGTAGGTCGTAGAGCTCCTCGAGGATGAACTCGATCTCGTCCTCGGGAAGCGTCCGCCGCACCTGTGCGAGCTTGAGCGCGATCAGTGAGAGCAGCGCGGTCTGCGCCGTGAACGTCTTCGTCGCGGCGACGCCGATCTCGAGGCCCGCGCGCGTGTAGAGCACCGACTCCACCTCGCGCGTGATCTGGGTGCCGAGCTGATTCGTGATCGCGAGCGTGCGGGCGCCCTGCTCGCGCGCGAGCCGCATTGCGGCGATCGTGTCGGCGGTCTCGCCGGACTGGCTGATGCCGATCACGAGCGTGTCCTTCGAGAGCACGGGGTTGCGGTAGCGCCACTCGCTGGCGATGTCCGGCTCGACCGGAATGCGCGCCCACTCCTCGATGATGTAGCGGCCGACGACGCCGGCGTGGTACGCGGTGCCGCAGGCGACGACGACGATGCGACGCAGGTTCTGGATCTCGAGCTCGGTCAGCCCGATGCCGTCGAGCACGAGCTTGCCCCGCCGCGCCCGGTCGCCGATCGTCTCTCTGACCGCGTCCGGTTGCTCGTAGATCTCCTTGAGCATGAACGTCTCGTAGCCACCCTTTTCGGCGACCTCGTCGTCCCAGTCGATCGGCTCGATGTCCTTGTGCTCGACCTCACCGGCCTCGGTGAAGAAGCGCGAGCCCTGCGGCGTGATCGCGACGACCTCACCCTCGTCGATCAGCTGCACCCTGCGCGTTTCCCCGAGGAAGGCCGCCACTGCCGAGGCGAGGAACATTTCCCCGTCACCGACGCCGACGACGAGTGGGCATTGGCGCCGCGCGCCGACGAGCAGGTCCGGATGGTCGTTGTGGATGACGACGAAGGCGAAGTGGCCCTCGAGCTCGCCGTATGCGGCGCGAACGGCCTCGACCAGGTCGCCGGCGTAGTGACGTTCGACGAGATGCGTGACGACCTCGGCGTCCGTCTCCGAGTGGAATGAGTGGCGCTCGGCCTTCAGCGAGTCGCGCAGCTCACGGAAGTTCTCGACGATGCCGTTGAGCACCACCGCGACATGGCCGTCCTCGCACCCGGTGAGCGGGTGCGCGTTCTGCTCGTTGACGGCCCCGTGAGTCGCCCAGCGCGTGTGGCCGAGCCCGTGATTCGAGCTGGAGTGGTTGGCGCCCGCGGCCTCCTTCAGGTTCTGCAGGTTCCCGACGGCACGGACGTAGTCGAGCCCGCCGTTCTCACGGAGCGCGATGCCGGCCGAGTCGTAGCCGCGGTACTCGAGACGCTCGAGCCCGCGCAGAAGCAACTCCTTCGCGGGCCTACTGCCGACGTATCCGATGATCCCGCACACGCGAGCCCCCTTCCGGAAACAGCAAAGCCCGGCTGTGTGTCCGCCCCCGCGTCGGGACGGTCAGCCGAGCTCTCGTCGCACGAGGCCCGCGATGCTAGCACAGAGGCTGGCCGCTTCGGCCCCGTCGCGAGCCTCCGCCAGCACCCGAACCACCGGCTCGGTCCCTGACGGCCTGACCAGGACGCGTCCCCGCCCCTGAAGCTCGGCATTGAGTCGCGCGACCTCGGCGCGCAGGCTCTGAGGAACCTCTTTCGAGCGGACGCGCACGTTCTCCTTGGCCTGCGGACGGCGTGGCATGACGCCCGCGGCCTCGGCGAGCGTCCGGCCCTCGAGGGCTCGGCAGAGCAGGAGCGCAGCGACGAGGCCGTCGCCGGTGACGTGTCCGTCGAGATAGATGATGTGGCCGGACTGTTCGCCGCCGAGCTTGCCGTCGATGGCTCGGATCGTCTCGAGCACATAGCGGTCCCCGACCTCTTCGGTCACGTGTGTCTCGATCCCGTGCTGCGACATCAGCTCGTGGAAGCCGAGATTCGTCATCGGCGTGACCACGACCGACGGCACGTGCAGGTGCAGCGCGAGCAACGCGACGATCTGGTCGCCGTCGACGACGTCGCCGTTGCCGTCGACCGCGAGCATGCGGTCGCCGTCGCCGTCGAACGCGACACCGAGGTCGAGCCCTTCGCTCGTCACGAGAGCCTGCAGCGCGCGCAGATCGGTCGCGCCACAGTCGACGTTGATGTTCATTCCGTCGGGAGAGCTCCCGATCGTCTCGACGGTCGCGCCTAGCTGCTCGAACGCCTTGGGCGCGAGACCGGAGTACGCGCCGTTCGCGCAGTCGACCCCGATGTGGAGGCCGGAGAGGTCGGAGCCGAACCGTTCGAGCACGTGCTCGAGGTAGCTGTCCGTCGCGACACCGACCTCGTCGATCTCGCCGCCGCCCGTGCCCGGCTGATCGAGCAGCGCTTCGATCTCCTCCTCCTGCTCGTCGGTCAGCTTCTGCCCGTCGCGGTCGAAGAACTTCACGCCGTTGTACTCGGGCGGGTTGTGCGAGGCCGTGATCACGCAGCCGAGATCGAGCGTGAGCAACGCGACCGCAGGCGTCGGCAGCACCCCTGCGACAACGGCGTTGCCGCCGGCGGACGCGATCCCGCCGGCGAGCGCCTCCTCGAGCTCGACGCCGGAGGCGCGTGTGTCTCGCCCGACGAAGATCCGGCCGCGGCCGGACCAGAGCGTCGCGGCGCGCCCGAGACGCTCGACGAGGTCGGCGGTCAGGTCCTCGCCGACGACGCCACGGACACCGTCCGTGCCGAAGTAGCGGCGCTCAGGCACCGCTTGCGGTGCCGCCTCAGGACGCGCGGGCTCCGCCCGCGCGTCCGTCTGAAATGACCGGTCGACCCACTACGACGCCACCACAGACGCCGTGAGCCTTACCGTTTGCTGAACTGCGGCGCCTTGCGCGCCTTGTGCAGGCCGGCCTTCTTGCGTTCGACGATCCGAGCATCCCGCGTGAGGAAACCCGCCCGCTTGAGCGGCACGCGCAGCTCGGGATCTGCCTCGACGAGCGCCCGCGCGATCCCGTGACGGACGGCACCAGCCTGACCGCTCGGCCCGCCGCCGTGCACGCGCACGCGGATGTCGTACGTCCCCTCGACGCCGGCAACCTGTAGCGGCGCCAAGGCAATCGTGCGATGCGCCTGCCGCGGGAAGTAATCGTCGATCGTGCGACCGTTGAACCACGTCGTACCGTCGCCGGGCCGCAGGATCACGCGCGCGACGGACGTCTTGCGCTTGCCCGTGCCGCGGTATTGCGCAATCGTGCTCATGCGTCCTCCCAGCTGAGCGGCTTCGGCGACTGCGGGCCGTGCGGATGCTCCGGGCCTGCGTAGATCTTCAGCTTCGTGATCTGTTGGCGCGCGAGGCGGTTCTTCGGGAGCATGCCCTTGACGGCGCGGCGCAGCACCTCCTCCGGCCGGCGGTCGAGCTGGTCGCGCAGCGTGCGGCTGCGCAGCCCGCCCGGGTAGCCGGAGTGCCGGTAGTAGCGCTTTTGGTCGAGCTTGTTGCCCGTGACTCGGATCTTCTCCGCGTTCACGACGACGACGAAGTCGCCCGTGTCGACGTGCGGCGTGTACGCCGGCTTGCCCTTGCCGCGGAGCGTGTCGGCGATGCGGGTCGCCAGCCGTCCGAGGGTCTGCCCCTCGGCGTCGACGACGTACCACTCACGGGCAATCTCACCGGGCTTTGCGCTGTAGGTCTTCATGCGGAGAAAAGGCGGCGCTCAGAGGCGTCCGCCGGCGGCGAATCGTAGCAGCCCCGTCCGGAATTCGGCCGCTCCGCCATGGCTCGGATGGCGGACGTAGGGCGCTCCGGTGGCCTCGGCCGCCAGGCGGCCGACCGCCACGATCCGGCGCCCGGCGGCAATTTCCGCGAGAAACGAGCGGGCGGCCTTGACCTCCATTTGGGTCGGCCGCCGGTTCGACGAGACCGTCCCGGGATGCGTCGGCACGACGTTCCAGCAGAGCGCGTCGAGCCCGAGCTCGGCCAGCGTCCGCTGGACGATCGTCGCGCTCGCCTCGGCCGGCCCCTGCCCCGTGAGCTGCCGTTCCGAGGTGAAAGGGATGCCGGAGACACGGGTGCCGCGGTAGCCCGCGGCCTCGCCGACGAGCAGCAGCTGCGATCCTCCCCGCGCCTCGAGGTAGTGACGGAGCCGCCGCCTCCGGACTGCAGCGCCCCGGCCGCACCGGTAGAAGTTGAACGTCTCGCCGATCCGCGCCGACGTCAGCCGCGCCACGAACGCTTCCGCTTCCACACTTCGACTCTGCCTCATCGTGGTCTGCGCCGCGGTCCTGGCACCGACGGCCGCCGCAGCTCCTCCGCAGGGATTCCAATCGGATGCGGACTTCGCCGCGAGCTACGCGGCGCACGCGGTCAGCGGCGTGGCGGCGACGACGCAGCGCATCAGCTGCTACACGCCCGAGGTGTTCTACGCCGGGTCGCTCTCACCGTCGCAGGGCTATCCAGACGGCGGGACGACCCCGTGCGCCGGCGCCGCGACGACGGGCGAGGTGATCGGCCCGTTTCCGACGCAGGACGTGTCCAACCCGCCGCTGCGAGCCAAGGACTTCTCGGAGTCGGACATCCACGTCGATCCGACGAACGCGCGGCACGTGATCGGGATCAGCAAGTGGTTCGTCAGCTCCGAGGGCTACAACCACCTCGCGGGGTTCTACGAGTCGTTCGACGGCGGAGTGACCTGGCCGCAACAAGGCCACATCCCGGGCTACGAGGGCTGGACCGACAACTCGGATCCGGTCGGCGCCTTCGATCCGTGGGGCAACTTCTACGCGGTCGTCCTGCCGTACATGTTCCGGTACCTCACCACGGGAGAGCACTTCTTCCTCGCGCCCGACGTCAATCCCGCGCTGCCGCGTTCGGGCTTGGCCGTCGCCGTCCGGCCGCGCGGCGCGTCGACGCCGGCCTCCTGGATCGTCACCCACAACGGCGCGACCGACCTCATCCGGCGCACGCCCTTCAACGGCGCCGTCACGTTCGACAAGCAGTGGATCGCGATCGACATGAACCGGCGCAGCAAGCACTTCGGCCGCGTCTACGTGTCGTGGGCGATCGGGACGGACGAAGGCGGCTTGCGGATCTACGTGTCCCACGCCGACGCCCGGCGCAACGGCACGCACACGAACTGGTCGCTGCCGAAGCGCGTCATGAACCAACGACGCGGGGTGAGCGACAACGGCTCGATTCCGCGCGTGACCCCCGACGGCCGCGTGTGGCTGGCGACCTCGAGCACGATCACGTTCGGTGCTCCGTACACGATGTCGTTCACGTCGTCCTCGAACGGCGGCAGGACCTGGGCGAAGCGTCGCGTGATCGTCCGGCACAACGTCGACGGCTACAAGAACACGACATTTCGGCCGGCCTTCGGCGAAGCCTTCGAGGTCGGGACCCGGAAGGTCGGGCGCCACTACCCGCTGTACGCCGTGTACGAGAACTCGACGAGCAGTGGGCCGACCCGGTTGTTCATCCGCGGATCCTTCGACGACGGCAAGCGCTGGCGCGCGCCGCTGCAGGTGAACGACGGCCAGAACGACGGTGAGGCGCTGCAGCCGAACGTCACAGTCGCGCCGGACGGCCGCGTCGCAGTCGCGTTCTACGACCGCCGGCTTCCATGCCCTGCGCGCGACACACCCGAGGCGACCCTCGCCGGGCTGATCTTCGACCCGCGCGCGCCGTTCGCTCGCACGAACTACTGCGTCAACACGGCGATCCAGTTCTACACGGCGGCGTTGAAGCCGCTGGGCCACAACATCCGGCTCTCGCCGCACACGTGGGATCCACAGCTGTCCGCCCCGCACCCGGACTGCATCTGCAGCAACGGCACCTTCCTCGGCGACTACTTCGGCGTCGACTCCCGCGGCGGCTTCACGTACACGACGTCCGTCGAGACATACAACGCCGCGGGTGAGAATCCCGGCTTCCACCAGCAGCAGCTGGTGTCGAAGCTCCGAACGCCGTAGGCGTTCGGAGCTTTAGGTACGCCGCGCTCGCTTCCGCTCCGAATTGGAGGTCGCGGTAGCTCGAACGCTTCTTAGGCCCAGCGCTCCCAGTGGACGAGGTCGTCAACTGGTCTGCGCGCTTGCGCCAGGCGGCTGACCGTCGCACTCCGGCTGGAGTCGTCGGCCGGCGCTCCGATCGAGATGCAGCACGTGACGGCCACGTCGTCCGGGATCTGCAGCAGCTGCTTGAACGGTTCCATTGCCTCCGCGAAGATGCCGAAGAGCCCGGCCGCGTAGCCTTCGTCGATCGCGGCGAGCAGGATCAGCATCGCGGCCGCACCCGCGTCGAAATGCCAGTAGGGAACCGGCCACGCGATCTCCTGTCCCTCCACGAGCTTGTCCGGCTTCCGGTAGCGCTCGTGGTAGTCGTCCTCGCGGACACCGACGACGATCAGCACCGGTGCCTCGCTCACCCATGGCACGTAGCCGCGCAGGATCTCGTCGATACGGTCGCGCGTCTCCTGCTCCGTGACGATGAGGAGGCGCTGCCCCTGGCTGAACCCGGCGCTCGGCGCGCGGCGCACTGTCGAGACGATACGTTCGATCGCGTCGCGTGGGACGGGCTCGCGCTGATACGCGCGCACCATCCGGCGGCGGGCGAGGATCTCCGCCAGCTCCACGCGGCGAGAATACGCGGTGTGATCCGCCGCCGCGTCGTCGTGTACGGCCGTGTGCAGGGAGTCTTCTTCCGCGAGTCGGTGCGCCGGCTGGCGCTTCAGCGTCGCGTAGCCGGCTGGGTGGCGAACCGTTCCGACGGTGCCGTCGAGGCCGTGTTCGAAGGCGAACCGGACGCGGTCGAGCGCCTCGTCGACTTCTGCCGGCACGGTCCGCGCGGCTCGCGCGTCGACTCGGTCGACGTCGAAGAGGAAGCGCCGGAAGCCCTGAGCGGTTTCGCGGTGCGTTAGGAACTGGGGGGGTCAGACCGCTTCGGGACAAGACCCCAAGGCGAACCGAAGCGGCGCGCGCACGCACACCCTGCGCGCGCCGCACGGGAGCGCGTCACCCCGCGCGCGTTCCCCGCGAAGCGGCGTAACTCAAGCAGGGGTCTGACCCGCCGGGTCAGACCCCTTCACTCCCACTCGATCGTGGCCGGCGGCTTCGAGCTCAGGTCGAGGGCAACGCGGTTGACGCCCGGGATCTCGTTGATGATCCGGCTCGAGATCGTCTCC
>DATFTK010000121.1:0-8481 GCA_035262005.1 Gaiellaceae bacterium
GGTCCTTCGGCACGAGCGTCGTGTGCTGCGGCCGCGCCACCGCGACGCACAAGGCCGCGAGCGCGAGCAGAAAGAGGACGAGCGGCACGAAACGGCGCCAGATGCGGCCGCCCACCACACCGGCGAGCACGTCGACGTTCGTGAAACGAACGGCGTAGCGCATGCGTCTCCGCTCGGCGAACACGTACAGGCCGATCGCAAGCGGCACGAGCACGAGCGACAGCAGCAGCCACGGACGTTCGAACGTCACGAGCCGCCCCCACAGACTGCGCCGACCTGCACGACGGCACGAACGCCGTTGACGCCGGTGCCGGCGCGCGCCCGCACCTCGACGCGATTTCCTTGCGCGCGCTGCGTGACGGTCACGCTCCGCGCGAGCGCCGCGCTCGGCGCCGACGCCGTGTAGAAGCCGACGGAGTGCCACCCGGAGATGAGCCGCTCGCCCGCGGCGCAGGCGGCGACTGCGCGAACGCTCCCGGCGCGCAGGCGAACGCTGCGAACGCGCCGAACCGTCGGCTGGCCCGGCGGGAAGAACTGCTGCAGCCTGCGGTAGGGCACGGGGCCCCTGCCCCCACCCGAGGTCGGCACGCACCCGATGTGCGGTCGGAAGACCGGGTTCCGCGCCGACGAGCCCGTGAAGACGCCGCGAAACACGACGGAGCGCGACGTCGTCGTCCCTGGGCCGACCGGGCTCCCGAGCAGCCCCGGAAAGTCGAGGTCGATGGCGCGGTCGCTCAGCTCCGCATCGAGACCGGCGACGATGTACCCGCGCGGACACGAGAGCTGGAACTGCGCGCCGGCGCGCACGTTGCCCAGCTCCACCGGTACGACGACCCAGGGGCCGGGGACCTTGACGCAGATCTGCAGGCCTCGACACTCGTTCGTCGCGCCGGCCGGACCGGCGGTTGCAGCCAGTGCCGCGAGCGCGGCGCAGAGAACGAACGCGCCCTTCATGGAACCCTCCGGAACCAGAGCGCAGAGAGCCCGCCGCCGATCAAGAGCAGCGCCGCCGACCCGCCCGCGAACAGGTTCGTCACCTCGCGCGACTCACTGTGGCTCCCGAGTCGAGAGCCGAGGTGCGCGTACACCTCGTGCAACTGCGCGGCAGTCGGCGCGACGTAGAAGCGTCCGCCGGTGACCTGGGACACGGCCCGCAGCGTGTCCGGGCTCGGCGGCACGCGGATCTGCTCCGACAAGCCACCCGGGAGCGGAGCCGTGATGACGCCGTCCTGCGTCCCGATCAGCACCGAGTAGACCGGAATGTGCGCCTGCCGTGCCTTCAGGGCAGCGGCAGCCGGCGTCGTGCGCCCGCTGGACTGCGCGCCGTCGGAGATGACGAGGATCGCCGCGGGCGGACGCGACCCGTCGGACGCACGCTGTCGTCCCGCAATGCGCGTCGCGAGCGCAACAGCGTCTCCGAGCGACGTTCCCTCTGCCGTATGGAGGGAGCGCAGAGCGGACACAGCAAGATCGCGGTCGTCGGTCGGCGGCAGCGCGACATACGCGCGCCCGGCGAACCCGACGATCGCGAGCCGGTACTTCGAAGGAAGTGTGTCGAGGAACGCGCGCGCTTCGCGCCGGGCGGCCTCGAGCCGCGTCGGCCGCACATCGTCAGCGCTCATCGAGAGCGATGTGTCGATGACGAGGATCGCCGTCGCCTCTTCGCGCTTGACCTTCATCATCGCGTGGGGACGCGCGATGCCGACGACCATCGCCGTCAGCGCGAGGAGCAGGACCGCGAGCGGGAGGTGACGGCGCCACCCTGGCGAGGCGTCGACGAGGTTCGGCAACAGGCCGGGGGAGGTGAAGCGAGTCGCGTACTCGGTCCGGCGCCGTTCGCGCAGGACGTAGAGCACGACCAGCAACGGCACGACGATGAGGCCGACGAGAGCGAGCGGCCACTCGAACGTCACCGGTGCCGTCCTCGGCGCAGGAAGACGGCGAATGAGCGCAGCCAGTCGCCGGAGGTCGAGAGTACGACGTGGCGTGCGCCTGCCGAGGCAAGCGTGCGCGCAACGTCGGCGCGCTCCGCGGCCGCAGCCGTGGCGAACCGCGCGCGGAGCTTGTCGCTCCGGGTGTCCGCGCGAACCTGCCGTCCCGTCTCGGGATCCACGAGCCAGAGGACGCCTGCGTTCGGGAGCTGCTGTTCACGCGGATCACGAATCTCGACCGCGACGACCTCGTGGCGGCCGGCGAGCTCGACCAGCGGGCGCTTCCAGTCACGCGGGCCGCGGAAGTCGCTGACGACGACGACGATCGCTCGCTGTCTCGCGAGCGAGCCGGTGCGCCGCAGCGCCGCGCCGAGCGACGTCGCACCGACCCGTGCGTCGGCGTGGTCGACCCGCAGTGCGTCGAGCAGGCCGATCAGGCCGACCCGCCCTTGCCGCGGCGGCAGCCACCGCTCCCGGTCGTCGCCGAACGTCACGTAGCCGAGTCGGTTCCCCCGCCGCGTCGCTACGTGGCCGACCGCGATCGCAACGCCTTCGGCCACGTCGGCCTTGCGACGGTCGGCCGTGCCGAACTGCATCGAAAGCGACGTGTCGAGCACGAGCCAGGTGACGAGCACGCGCTCCGCCAGCTGCACACGCACGTGCGGTTCACCGGTGCGCGCCGTCACGTTCCAGTCGATGTGCCGTACGTCGTCGTCGCCGACGACGTACGGTCGCACCTGGGCCAGCTCGGTTCCCTCCCCGAGCAGGATCGAGCGGTAATCGCCGGCGAGCAGGCCGCCGACGCGGCGGCCGATGCTGACCTCGAGCGCGCGCAGCAGCGCGTCGGGCAGCGAGCCCGGCCCCGGCCGCTCCGGCGTCGGTTCTGCTCGGAGCGCGTGGAACGGCGTCACGCGACGTTCGGTCTCGCGAGATCCGTCGCAGGCACGGGGACGTCGGTGAGCACACGGTCGAGGATTGCGTCCGGCGACATCTCCTCCGCCAGCGCCTGGTACGTGAGCACGAGCCGGTGCCGCATGGCGTCCTTCATCAGGGTCTGCAGGTCCTCGGCGAGCACGTAGTCGCGGCCGCGCAGGAGGGCGAGAGCGCGCGATGCCTGGACGAGGCTGATCGGCCCGCGCGGGCTCGCGCCGAACGCGATGTACTCCTTCAGCTCGTTGTCGGGCTGCCGCGTCGCGGTCGCGAGGTCGACGGCGTAGCTGACCAGCGCGGGATCGACGTAGATGCCCGCGACCTCGCTCTGCAGGGCCTTCAAGTCCTCGAGCGAAAGCGCCTGGCGCAGCTCCGGCGGTTCGACGAGCTGCCGCTGCACGATGGTCAGCTCCTCGTCGTGCGCCGGGTAGTCGATCAGGATCTTGAGCATGAACCGGTCGACCTGCGCCTCGGGCAGCGGATACGTGCCCTCGGACTCGATCGGGTTCTGCGTCGCCATCACGAGGAACGGCTCGGGTACGGGGTACGTGGTGTGCCCGATCGTCACCTGGCGCTCCTGCATCACCTCGAGCAGTGCCGACTGGACCTTGGCGGGAGCGCGGTTGATCTCGTCGGCCAGCAGGAAGTTGCAGAAGACCGGGCCGAGCTCCGTGTCGAACGTCCCCTCGCCCGGCCGGTAGATGCGGGTGCCGACGAGATCGGAGGGGACGAGGTCGGGCGTGAACTGCACACGCGCGAACGTCCCGCCGAGGACACCCGCCGTCGTCTTGATCGTCAGCGTCTTGGCCAGGCCCGGGACGCCCTCGATCAGCAGATGGCCCTGGGCGAGCAGGCAGACGAGCACCCGCTCCAGCATCGCGTCCTGGCCCGCGATGACTCGCCTGATCTCGAACAGTGCCTGCTCGAGCCGCTCCTGCGCTTCGCTCACCCCTGCCTCCCTTGCTCGCCGGTACTGAGTCATATACGACAGCAGGGCAATCTAAGTTTCTCCTGAGAGCGTAGGCTTATTCGTAATGACGAAATTCCTCGTTGAACGCAGCTTCGAAGTCGGCGAAGACCAGATGGACGAGGTCGGGAGGCGCTCCAAGCGGATCGCCATCGAGCAGTACCCGGAAATCACCTGGCATCACAGCCATGTCGTGATCGGCGACGACGGCAAGGTGAGGACGTACTGCGTCTACGAGGCGCCCAGCGAGGAAATCGTGCGCTTGCACGCCGGCAGCCTCGGGCAGCACCGCGTCGACGCGATCTACGAGATCGCCGGGGACGTCACGCCCGACGACTTTCCGCTCACGTAGCCGTCCGCCGCGCGCCCTTGCCGGCGCGCATCTCCTCCTCGTGGACCGAGGCCGCCTGCGCGAGGACCAGCCGTTTCGTCACGTCCCGGCGTAGGTCGCCGTCGCTCTCGGAGATCGCCGCGAGCGCTTGGCGGTAGTAACCGGCGGCCTCGCCCTTGGCCGAGCCCCGGTTCGCATCGTCTCCGGCTGCGACGTAGTAGCGGACGGCGCGCTCGGGCTCGTCGGCCTCGAACCAGTGGTGTGCGAGCGCGGGCGCAACGTCGCCGACGTCGCCGACCGCCTCCTCGAGGAAGAGCGCGATCGCCTGGTGGCGCTCGCGGCGGCGGGCCCGCGGCAAGGTTGCATAGGCGACCTCGCGGATCAGTTGGTGCTTGAACGCGAACTGCGCGTGCGCCGAGCCGAGACGGGAGATCGGGTCGCGACGGATCAGGTCGCGACCCTCGAGCGCGTCCAATGTCTCTGAGGTGCCGGTTCCGAGCGCGCCCGGCCAGAACACCTTGCCGACGACCGACGCGTCGAGGAGCGCGTCACGCTCCGCAGCAGGGAGGGCGTCGATCCGCGCGGCCACGATCCCGCGGATGCTCGTCGGCAGCCCGCGCGTCTCGCCTCGTCCCTCCGCGACCGACGCGACGAGCTCCTCCAGGAAGAGGGGGTTGCCCTCGGCGGTCTCGGCCAGCGCACCGGAAACCTGATCTGCAGTCGCAGCAGCCTCCAGTAGTCGGCGAGCCAGCTCGGCCGACACGTCGTGTGACAACGGCTCGAGCTGGAGGGCCGTGTACGTCGGGAGCCCGCCGCCCCAGGTCGGACGCTCGGCGAGCAGCTCGGGCCTGGCCTGAGTGAGCAGGAGCAGCGGCACGTCGCGGACGCGCGACGCGAACATCTCCAGCAGGTCGAGCATGCTCGGCGCGGCGACGTGGATGTCCTCGAAGATGAGGACTGTCGGCTGTGCGCCGGCGACACTCTCGACGAACCGTCGCGCCGAATAGAACAGCGTCTGGCGGTCGCCGACCGGACCCTCCCGGCCGATGCCGATCAGCATCGCGATGTGCGACGCAACCTCCGCGGCGTCGCCGTCGAGGAGCTCGCGCGTCGTCCGTTCGAGCTTCTCGGACGCGTCGCTCGTCCGGTCGGTGTCGAACATGTGCGCGATCTGCTTCACCTGCGCTGCGAACGCTCCGTACGGCGTCACCTCGCCGTACGGCAGCGACCGTCCCCAGACGACACGCGCGTCGCGCGGCTGGACTGCCTTCGTGAACTCCGAGCTGAGCCGGCTCTTGCCGATCCCCGCCGGCCCGAAGAGCGTCACGAGCTGCGGGCGGCGATCGGCCACAACGCGTTCCCAGATGCCCAGCAGCGCGTCGAGCTCCGACGTGCGGCCCAGCATCGGGACGCTCGCCTCAGCGCGCGCGCCGAGATCGGCACGCGGCCCGAGCGCGCGCCAGGCCGGCACAGGCTGCTGCTTGCCCTTCGCGACCACCGGCTCCAGCTGCTCGTACGCGATCGCCGTACGCGTCGCGTGGTAGGTCTCCTCGCCGACGAGAATGCCGTTCACGGGAGCTGCGGACTGCAGGCGCGCGGCAGTGTTGACCACGTCGCCGGAGACGAATCCCTCGCCCTGCGCAGGGTTGGCCGAGACTGTCACCAACGCCTCACCCGTGTTGACGGCGACGCGGACGTCCAGGTCGACCCCCTCGAGGATTGCGAGCGCTGCCCGCACGGCCCGCTCCGGGTCGTCCCCATGCGCGACGGGCGCGCCGAAAACCGCCATCACGGCGTCACCGATGAACTTCTCGACGGCGCCGCCGAACGACTCGATTGCCGTGCGCACGCGCGCGAAGTACGGCGCCTGGATCGCACGGACGTCCTCCGGGTCGAGTTGCTCGGAACGCGCGGTGAAGCCGACGAGATCGACGAAGAGGACGGTGACGATCTTCCGCTCCTCCGCCAGCGCAGGCGCCGACGAGGGCAACGGCGCGGCGCACGCGTTGCAGAACCGCGCGCCGGGCGGATTCTCGTTGCCGCAGTTGCTGCAGAGCTGTATACGCGAAATGTACGCCTACTCTCGGGCGGGAACGCGCCCACGCCGCCAGAAGACGATGGCCGCGAGCACGGCGGCGAGCGCGACGAGGCCGGCCGCAAGCGTGATCCGGTCGCGCGTCTTCGAGCTCCCACCGCCGCTGCCGGACGCCGGCAGCGGGTGCCCTGCTGCGGCCGCGAGCTTGCGGATCGCGGCCGTCGCTCCCTCGACCTGCCTCGTCGCGTCCTTGCCGGGAGGCGGCAACTTCTGCACGACCGCAATCGTTCGCTTGTTGGGCTTTCCGCCGACCGAGTAGCCATAGCCGTTCGGCATCACCACGAGCAGCCCGTCGTGGTACTGAAACGACAACTCGAGCCCGAGAAACTGCGCGTACTTCTGCGCCTTGTCGTAGAGCGAGAACGCCGTACCGAGGTCGTAGCGCGAACCGATCACGGCCACCTTGATCTTGAAGCCCTTCTCGTTGGCGGCGCGAATCGTGTCCGTGAGCTCCTTCGCCGCCGCCGGGTCCACCTTCGCGTTGAACGGGAGGAAGCTGCTCTGGACGAGCAGGTAGTCGCTGGCAGGGTCGCCGTTCGCCCGCGCGACGGCCGGCACTGCGAGCAGCAGCAACGTCGCGACGATCGCGATCCGCCTAGCCAAGGACGTCCACGGCCAGCAGTGCGACGACGATGCAGGCGGCCGCGCCCGCAAGCAGCGCAACGAACGCAGCAGCGAGCACGAGCGTGACGTTGCGGTTGCTCATCCTGAGGCCCGATCGACGAGGAGAACGCTAAACGGCGCGCCGTTCTTCGGCGTGACGTCGAACGACAGACCCCAGTGTCCGACCATCACGAGGGCGGGCACGGCGTGGGTGTATACGCCCGGCGACGTCTCGGTCAGCGCGTACGACTGCGTGCCCATCTCCATGTCCAGCATCGTCGCGCCGATGACGACCTCCGCACCGGTCACGGGTTGGCCGCCCTTCGTGATCCGCAGCGAAAACGTGTTCTCGGCGGCCGCCCGGTTCGGGTCGACGTGGAGCTCGACGCGGTAGCCGTCCTTGGTCACGACCTCTGCCACCGGTCCGGGACCGACATGCGCGCTCGCGCCGCCGACCTTCGCCAGCGCTTTCGACGGCGGCGGCAGGCTCGAGAGGACCGCCGCGGCGACAACCGCGCTGACGACGATCAGCACCTCGCCGCTGACCAACCGCCGCAGCAGGCTCGCCGCGCCGGGCCCGAGCTCGGGAAGCTCGCGGTAGGCGAGCAGGCGCGGCCGAGTCCGGAGCAGGTTCACCGCGGCGAGCAGCAATGCCGCGCTGAGGAGGCCGATCTTGACGAGCAGCGCCTGTCCGTACGACGTCTGCCAGAGGGAAGCGAAGGTCGGCAGGTGAACGAGCGCGGCGCCGATCCCCGAGCCGATCAGGACGAGCACCGACACGAACGCCGTGTTCGAGAAGCGCGGAACACACACGACGAGGCTCGCGACGCGGCGGGCGACCGGGAAGCTTCGCCAGAGGACGAGCAGGCCGACCAGGCCGCCCATCCAGACCGACCCGGCAGCGAGGTGGAGCCAGTCGAAGAGAACCATCGCCCCGCGCGGCGACGTCTGCGCCGCGTGCCCGGCAAGACCCGGGACGAGCAGCACGGCCGCGGCGGCGGAGAAGGCTCCCGTGACCGAGAGGAGCTCGGCGACCGAGCGCCGCTCACGCTCCGGCCGGTCGATCCACAGGGCGAGGCCGGCCGCGGTGACGAAGAGCGCGAACACGATCTCCAGGTCGACGAGCCCGCGCCCGAACGCCGACGCGCGCAGCAACGGGAACAGCGCGCTCAGGTCGAACGCCGAGCGCAGCGCGAATTGCGCCGTGGCCATGACGAGATACACCGGAATCGCGATCAGACCGACCAGCGCCGCGATTCCGAACGAGACGTCCAACGATCGCAGCCTCGAGCCGGGGACGCGCTGCACGACGGGGCGCACCGTCGCGATCCGCAGGGCGAAGAGTCCGATCGCGACCATAACGGCCACGAACACGATCGAGCGCACAGCGACCAACCGCGGTGTGGCCGCCGTCTCCGAGATCGACGGGATGACGAACTGCGGTTGCGGCCCCGGATTCGGACCGACCGCGAAGACGAAGGCTCCGCGCACCGGATGTCCGTCGACCGAGATGACGCGCCAGTACACGAGATACCAGCCCTCGCCCAGACGCTTCAGCGGGACGACGAGCGTCTTCGCGTTCGTCGCCGACCGCTCGGGGGCGCCCGTCGTCTGCTGCTGCCCA